>DASQID010000848.1:0-13015 GCA_035631775.1 Acidobacteriota bacterium | reverse complement strand
CGGACGCCCGCAGATGCCGGACGTCACAAGGAGACTGCCCATTACGCGAAGTGGCGCGACACTGTCGCACCCATGATGGCTGAGCCGCGGACCGGTGTAAAATACAGCAACGTCTTTCCGGAATGAGGTACGGCATCGGCTACTCCCAATTCTTTACGCACGTCGAACTGCTGTAATGGACGGTGACTAGACGGTGACTAGGAGGAGGGATGATGCAGTTTGAGTTCGCTACGGCTACTCGCATCCTCTTTGGTCGTGGCCGGGTCAAGGAAGCCGCGCCGCTCGCATCGGCCATGGGGCGTCGTGCCCTGCTGATCGCGCCTGCAACCAGCGAACACGCGGAGGTTCTGAGATCGCAGCTCGGTTCACTTGGCGTCGAGACGACTGGCCTTTCCGTGACGGGGGAACCCAAGATAACGACTGTGCTCGAGGGAACGCGCATCGCGACCGAAACTCAGTCGAACCTGGTCATCGGGTGCGGCGGCGGGAGTGTGATCGACACCGGAAAAGCCGTCGCAGCATTGATGCGGAATCCGGGTGATCCGCTGGACTATCTCGAAGTGGTGGGGCGCGGCGTCCCTCTCACCCGGCCATCAGCCCCGTACATTGCCATTCCCACCACTGCCGGAACCGGATCGGAGGTCACACGCAATGCGGTTCTTGCGCTTCCGGAGCAGCGCGTGAAGGTCAGCTTGCGCAGTCCTCTCATGCTGCCGACCCTGGCGGTGGTGGATCCCGAGCTGACGTGCACAATGCCCGCGGATATCACTGCCAGCACCGGTCTAGATGCGCTCACTCAGCTGATTGAACCGTTTGTGTGCAACTCCCCCAACCCCATCACGGACAGTCTGTGCCGTGACGGGATCCGGCGTGCCTCCCTGTCGCTTCGCCGGGCCTGCGAGAACGGCAGGGACGCCGGTGTGCGCGAAGAAATGGCTCTCGCGAGCCTGTTCGGCGGCCTCGCACTCGCCAACGCCAGACTGGGTGCGGTTCACGGGCTGGCGGCCCCGCTGGGAGGGATGTTTCCCGCTCCGCACGGCGCGGTTTGCGCCCGCCTGCTGCCGTTGGTTATGGATGCCAACGTGCGGGCCTTGCGCAGCCGCGCGCCGGCATCGCCTGCATTGGACCGTTATCATGAGGTGGCGCGATTGCTCACCGGGGAAGCCTCGTCGCATGCCGAGGATGCGGTGGAGTGGGTCCGCTCGCTCTGCGCTGATCTACGCATCTCTTCCTTGAAGCAGTTCGGGTTGACCAAGCAGGAGATTCCGGACGTGGTCGCCCGGGGACAAAAGGCCAGCAGCATGAAGGGCAATCCGATACCGCTGACCGATGAAGAGTTGACGGCTGTGCTTCTCGGGGCGCTCTGAGGAACGATGAAGGTATATCCATGACGAACACGGAAAAGATGCACGCCATGGTTCTCGAATCACCAGGGCGCTCCCTGGTTTTGCGCGAAGTCCCAGTGCCACGGCCCGGGCCCGATCAGTTGCTGATCAAAGTGCATGCCTGCGGAGTATGTCGAACCGATCTTCATGTGCTGGACGGCGAACTTACGCAGCCGAAGTTGCCCCTCATACCGGGCCACGAAATTGTCGGAACGGTGGTGAGCATGGGAGAGAATGTTGACAATTTTACTCTGGGCGAGCGCATCGGCGTGCCCTGGCTGGGATATACATGCGGGCAGTGTCGCTATTGCCTTTCCGGCCGGGAAAATCTCTGCGACAGCCCGCGCTTTACCGGCTATACGCTGGATGGTGGCTATGCCCAATGGACGGTCGCGGATCGGAGGTACTGCTTCCGCATACCAGAAAAGTACGGCGACACAGATGCTGCTCCGTTGCTATGTGCGGGGCTGATCGGTTACCGCTCCTATCGTATGACCGGGGAAAACGCGAAGCGTCTCGGGATCTACGGGTTCGGCGCGGCGGCGCATATCATTGCCCAGGTGGCTGTGTACGAAGGGAGGGTCGTTTATGCCTTTACCCGTCACGGCGATACTCAGGCTCAGGGGTTCGCTCTCCGCCTCGGCGCGGAGTGGGCCGGGGATTCGGACGAATTGCCTCCCGAACCTCTCGACGCAGCCATCATCTTTGCCCCTGTTGGTTCGCTTCTGCCAGCGGCACTTCGCGCCACCGCCAAGGGGGGAACCGTCGTCTGCGGGGGAATTCACATGAGCGACATCCCGTCGTTCCCGTACCGCCTGATATGGGAAGAAAGGGTGGTCCGCACAGTAGCGAACCTGACCCGACGCGACGGAGAGGAATTGCTCGCCGTTGCGCCGGAGGTGCCTGTCAAGACAGAGGTCAAGTCCTTTCCGCTTGCCCAGGCAAACGAAGCTCTGACCGCACTGCGAGAGGGAAAACTGCAGGGCGCAGCCGTCCTCGTGACATAAACTGTGGTGTCAGATCTTGAGAATTTCCCGGTGCAGCCTAGACTAGTTTCTGTCGCGAAACTCCACGAATCGCATGTCAGGTCGGGCCCCGGAGGGGCCCAAGCAAGTAGCCGGGGGCGCAAGCCCCCGGATAGGATATTGCATAATCTCGAGCCCCGGCAGGGGCGAAAGACCTTTGGATGCCATGTGTTATCTGTCGCCCCTTAGGGCTCTGATCTTTCTTGACAATCCCGACCCCGGGGTGCGCTTCGCTTGCCCGGGGCTGTTGGCTGGCGCCCCTCCGGGTCCCTCCGGGGCGCTTTCGGCGCGATAGAGCAGTTTCGCGACAGTATCTCATGCGCGGGGCGCGCACCCAAGCGGCATGAAAATGGCGCGGTCGGCGTCGGGATCGGAATCGGGGTCGCAATCGGGATTCGGACTCGAAGTCGACCATGGGACCGACCCCGATACCGATTCCGACCCCGACATTCAGGGATTTCGTTCTATTTTCGAGACAGAAACTAGACTAGCCCGCAACCAGAGTGCTCGCCTGGAGTTCTTGGGCAGACACAAGTCCCCGGCAGAGGCTGGCACAGGTAGATCCAGCTTCCTGAGGCTACTGAGATTTCTTTCCAGGCAGCAAAAGCCTGACGACTTTAGTTTTATTCTTCCCACGGCAGGCCTGGACGGCCGAAATGCCCGTAATTGGTCGTCTGACGGTAAATCGGCCGCAGCAGACCGAGCCGCTCGATTATTGCGGCCGGTCGAAAATCGTACGTCCGGACCATTTCCTCGGCTGCCTTGGGATCGCCTGTTCCAAATGTATCCACCTTCACCGAAACAGGTTTGGCAACTCCGATGGCATAGGCAATCTGGATCTCGGCTCTCTGTGCGATCTTCTGCTTCACCAACTGCCTCGCAATATAGCGGCAGAAGTAAGCACCGCTGCGATCCACCTTGGAAGGATCCTTTCCGCTGAAGGCCCCTCCGCCGTGGCGTCCGGCTCCCCCGTAGGTGTCCACGATAATCTTCCGTCCCGTCACGCCGCAATCCGCCGAGGGGCCACCGTGCACGAAGCTTCCCGTGGGGTTTACCGTGAACCGTATAGCCGCGTTGTACCACTTGCCAAGCACTCTTGGCCCGAGGCTATCCGCGACGTAGGCTCGGATGGTATCCCTTGATGCGCCATCTGCATGCTGGGTCGAAACGAGCACGTCGGAGACGGCGACGGGAGAGATCCCTTCATAGACCACCGAGACCTGTGTCTTGCCGTCAGGACGCAGCCACGGAAACTTACCGCTGCGCCGATCCTCCGCCAATCCCTTGGAGAGCCGGTGGGCGAGGAGGATCGGCAAAGGCATAAGTTCAGGAGTCTCTTCCGTGGCGTAGCCGAACATGATGCCCTGGTCGCCGGCTCCCTGCTCGTGCTCGGCATTCCTCTCCATGTCGACTCCCTGCGCGATCTCGGAGGACTGTTTCGAAAGCAGCTGCGTGATCTTCACCTTGTCCGCGGAGAAGGGCTCGTTCGGATCGGTGTACCCAATCTCACGAATTGCCTGCCGCGCGATCTGCTCACAGTCTACTGCACCGCCGGAGGTAACCTCGCCGGCCAGGATGGCGTTTCCCTCTTTGCAGAGTACTTCGCAGGCGACCCGGCTTTTCGGATCCTGCTCGAAATGAGCATCCAGGATCGAGTCCGCGATGTAGTCGCAGACCTTGTCGGGGTGGCCTTCGGTGACGGATTCCGAGGTAAAGGTGTAGAGAAGATTCGTTCGCTTCGATACACGTGAAGTTCGGGGATGCGCCTGGGTCGTTGGTGTCATCGATGCATGCTCCATTCTCGGTTGTTTGGCATGCATCAGGAGCCGGAAATAAAAAAGCCGCCCTGGCATCAGGCGGGTTTCTTCCGTGGAGATTTAGGATTCGGAACCTGGGTTCCGCACATCGAGCAGGATGCGCTCATCGGCACCGTGGCATCTCCTCGCCCGGTTGCCGGACCCAATATGCCCTCTCGGGTCACTCCTGATGCTGGTTACATTTTCTACAGTTCCTGGTCTAAGTCAATGGTCTATGATTCGTGCTGTTGCATTGCCGTTTTCTCTGGATCAGGTCCTCTCAGAGGTTATTCGCGTTTCGCGGCAATTTGCCGTTGGGTAAACCCCCGCTTTGCTCAGCTTTGCTGGGGGACTCACAGAGTCTGACAGTTCCAGGACCCGGCTTTTTTGGTACGGACACGGTTTATGTGCGGGGGTCATTAGACCCCCCGGTCGCTACCTTTGGTGGCGACGTGCCCCGGTCTGATGACCGGCGCCACAGGGAAGTTTTATTCAAGCCAGATGTGAGGTAATTCTTGCGCGGGTCTTTGGTGAGGATTTAAGGAGAGCCAACTGCACGCATCGAATAGCCGCGATGCAGCTATATCGCGGTTGTCAGCGCGAAACGCCGACCGCTTTGAGTGGTTCAGGATCAAGCCTCCGGCTCTGCCGGAGATCTCTGACCTTGAGAGAGCCCACCGTCAAGGCACAGAGGCTCGAGCGCAATCCGTTCGGAAATGTAAACCTTTTCAGAATGCTCCCGTCATTAGAGTTATGAAGGTTGCAGTGGCAGCGTCTGAGGCAGATGAGACCGCTACCGGCATGAAGACGGCCGACTTTGATTCGTGGATGGCTGCGGAGCAGCGGCGCATCTACCTGCTTTGCCTTCGAATGCTCCGAAGCAGCGACGACGCTGATTCTGCAACCCAGGATACATTCATCAAGGCTCACCGGGCGCTGAAACGCCAAGAGAAAGCGGCGATCGATTCTCCAGCTAGGTGGCTCTCGAGGATTGCGGTCAACACCTGCCTTGACCGCCTGAGGTCGAAGCGATGGCGGTTTTGGCAAAGAAGGGCATCAGCGGTGGACGAGGAGGCAGCCCTGCGGCTCACGCCCTGGGCCGGACCGAACCAGGAGGCCGCACTCCTGGCGCGAGAGGTTACACATCGGCTGGGGGCGGCACTGCAGAATTTGTCTTTGCGCCAGCGAGCGGTCTTCATCTTACGTCACGACGAGGATTGCAGCTTGGAAGAGATCGGAGAAATCCTTGGCCTCGACATCGGAACCGTCAAGTCGCACATGGCGCGTGCAGTGCGCAAGCTTCGTGAAGAACTGAGGGATTTATATGCCGACAAGACACTGGAGCGATGAGGAGGTTTTGGCCCGGCTGTATGGCGTCGGACCGGAGGACGGCCACATTGAGGTATGCCAGGACTGCAGGACTCGCCTGGAGGCCATGGAGCTTCGTCGCAAGACCCTCCTCGACAGGGACCTTCGCGTGCCTGCGCAATTCCTTGCCGAGCAGAGGCGGTCGATATACGAACGGTTGGAACGACGTCCCCTGCTGCTCCGCCTGCGCCTCGTGCCTTCACTGGCCATGGTGCTCTTTCTCTTCGTGATTTTGACCATGTTCAGGCCCTCGCCGCAGGAGCCGCCGAGGATTCCTGTCCCGGACGCCCAGGTGTTCGAGGACGTGTTTGACATCGCGTCCAGCACCGAACCCTCGGCGGTCGAGCCGGTCCGATCCCTATTCGAGGTTCAACAATGAACATGTCGCGGTTCTATTTGCTTCTGTGTGCCGTCTTGGCAGTTCCGTCGATATCACGTGCCCAGGTTTCGGGCATGACTCCGTGGTGGGATGGGCCCATCGCCCGCGATCTTGGTCTGAGCGATGAACAGAACAGACAGATCCGCGATATCGTGACCGAGTCGCGAGGCCGCCTCATGGAGCTCCGGACTGCCGTGCAGTCGGCCGAAGCCGGATTAAGGGCGGAATTGAATGCAGAGAAAGTCGACAGCGGAAGGGCAGAGGCTGCCATCGAAAAAGTCGTAACGGCACGGGCGGATCTTAGTCGTGCCGTCTCGCTCATGACATTGAAGCTGCGCCTGACCTTGACTGCCGCCCAGTGGCAGGAGCTGGAAAGGCGTCAGGCACGGCCCGGCGGCAGGCCTGGCATGCGTCGCCCCGGCGGAAGGTGGGGATCCCCTCGAACTCCCGACTAGAGGGCGCAACCTTTAAAAAATCCCACGCGAGGCGCAAAGGCAAAGTAGCTTCTGTCGCGAAACTCGATGAATCGCCCAGCAGGTCCCCGGGGGGGCCAGAGCAAGCAGACGGGGTCGCAAAAATTGACGATTTACGATTTACGAATGACGATCGAAAGACCTGCCGGACGATCAATCGTCAAAATCATAAATCCTCACGCCCGGGGCTATTGGCGCGACCCAGAAATCAAAACGCACTGGTCTTTGGGAGAGCATAACCGATAAAAGGAGTTCAAAAATGAATTGGAATCGCTTCAACCTGATAGTCGTTGCCGTCCTGGTACTATGTCTGGCCGCCGCCTTGTCCTTGCAGGCGCAGGGTCCGCGTGCACCAATGGGGCAACGAATGCTTGCACAATCGACGACGCCGGCGGGCCGCCTGGCCGGCTTGAAACGCGCGCTGCAGACTGCCGGCGCGACACCCCTCACTGCGGATCAGGAGACGCAGATTAACGGCCTGATCACAAACTTCCGCGCGTCACGCACGCCCGCGAGCCCGAACCCCGATGTGCAGGCGGCGCGCAGGACCCTCGATGACGCAATCCTGCGCGGCCAATATGATGCTGCTGCGGCGCAGACCATCGTCAATGGAATGACCGCCAATATTCCCGCGCGACTGGAAGCCCAGTCCAATTTTGCAATCAGTGTCGTCAAGGTGCTGGCAACGGGCCAGGTCGATCTGCTGGTCAAGCAATTCGGAAATGCGCGAGTGGTGCGATTGATTGAGTCGCTTGCCGGTGGTCCCGGCTTCGGCCCTGGGGCGGGACCAAGGCGCGCCATGGGCATGAGGCGTCAGCTGAATTGAAGTTCGCAGTTCGCGGTTCGCAGTTCGCACTGGCTTGCAGCATGCGGCCTCAGCGAACTGCGAACAGCGAACTTTTTTTTCAGCTCAAGAGCAATTCGAGGTCTTCGCGGCGCAGGTCGCGAATCAGGCTGTTGTCGGCGCTGATAATGGCATCGGCGAGATCACGTTTGGTTTTCTGCAGCTCCAGCACCTTTTCTTCCACCGTGTCCTTCGCGATGATCCTGTAGGCAAAAACGCGACGAGTCTGTCCGATTCTGTGAGTTCGGTCGATCGCCTGGGCTTCGACCGCGGGATTCCACCACGGGTCGAGCAGGTAGACATATTCTGCGGCAGTCAGATTGAGTCCGAGACCGCCGGCCTTCAGGCTGACGAGAAACAGCCTGCAGTCAGGATCGGTCTGGAAACGCTGTACAGGCTGCGCGCGGTCACGGGTCTGGCCGTCCAGGTACTCGTAGGTCGTTCCGGCGGAGTCCAGTCTTGCACGGACAATGGCGAGCAGCGAGGTGAACTGAGAAAACACCAGGACCTTGTGGCCCTCTTCCAGCACCTCCTCTAGCTGCGGCAAGAGCATCTCAAGTTTGGCGCTGTGTTCGTCGACGCGTCCTCCGTCGATGAGCCCGGGATGACATGCAGCCTGCCGCAGACGCAGAAGCGCCTCGAGTACCTGGATCTTGGATTTGGCAAGTCCTTCGCGCTCTATGAGGCCGAGGAGCGAGTTCCGATAGTGGTCGCGCAGCTCATCGTACAACCTTCGTTGGGCTCCCTCGAGCACGCAGTAGAGAGTCTGTTCTGTCTTCGGAGGCAGGTCCGAAGCGACTTGTTCCTTGGTGCGGCGCAGTATGAAGGGACGCAAGGCGGAGGCGAGCAGCTCGCGAGCCTGCGGGTCCGGTTGTGCCAGCTCCCGCTCCGACAGGCGGAACACCGAAGCGCTGCCGAGCATGCCGGGATTGAGAAACTCGAACAGGCTCCAGAGTTCGCCGAGGTGATTTTCTATGGGCGTGCCGCTAAGCGCGAGACGATAGTTTCCTCGGAGCAGGCGGGCGGCCTTGGCCGATTCTGTGCCGGCATTCTTGATAGCCTGTGCCTCATCCAGAATGACGTAGTCGAAGAGCGCGTCCTTGAAGTGAATCGCGTCGCGTCGCAAGGTGCCGTACGTGGTGCAGATGACATCATAATCCTCAAAGTGTTCGTGGCTCCTTATGCGGTTCGCCCCGGTGTGGTCGAGGATCTTCAATTTGGGAGTAAAGCGCTCCGCCTCGGCCTTCCAGTTGAAGACGAGCGACTTTGGAACCACAACGAGCGAGGGCTTTGAGCGGGCGGCAGCAGGCTCCTCCTCCCGCAGCTGCCTGCGATCCTCCAGCAACGCAAGCACCTGGATGGTCTTGCCGAGGCCCATGTCGTCGGCCAGACAGCCGCCGAAATCAAACTGACGGAGGAAGTGAAACCACCCGAGACCGTCGCGCTGGTAGTTGCGAAGCTGGCCTTGGAATCCGGGCGGTGGGTCGATGGGTTCAATCCGCTCGAAACGGCGCAATTCCTCGCGTGCCCTTGTGAAAAGTGCGTCGCATTCTGCTTCCGGCTGCGACGCGAGGAGGGCATCCAGGAGGCCCACCTGACAACGCTTGAAACGGAGGTGGTCGTCCTCGTTCCTGCCGAGGCCCGCAAGCCTGCCGAATCTGGCAAGCCACTCTTCGGGCAGCATGCCGAAGCTCCCGTCCCCAAGTCGAACCATTTTCTCGCCGCGCCGCACGGCGGCCAGGAGCTCGGGCAGGCCCGCCCTCACTTCACCGAAATCGATGTCACCGTGCAATTCGAACCAATCGATTCCGGTGCGGACTTCGATCTTCAGGTTTCCCGGTTTCCGGAACGCCTTTCCCTCGGCTTCGACCTGCCACCCCTCTGCCAGCAGAATGCGCGCCGCCTCCGGCAGTAAGGGCGGAGCGATCTCCCAGTGTGGCCTGCCGCCCAGCGATTTCCGCTGCCTGAATCCAGCTTCGAACAGCCGCCGCTGTGACGTCCGCTCGGTCGGCAGATCGCGGAGGATGCGGGACTTTCTGGCCGGATCGGATATAGCCGCCCCGGGAGCTTCGCACGGGACGAGCCTTCCCTCGTAGTTAAAGAGGAGGTCAGCCGCGAAGTACATGGGACCAAGAGGATCCGGATTCGACCGCACCCGGAGAGCCGGCTGTGGCTTGAGAGAGATGGTCTCGAAACCCATCTCCTTGGGAAGATCAAGGTGGGGAAGGTAGGGAAGAGTCAGAAGCTCCCTGAGCCACGCGTCCTTCTGACTTGCAGGAATAGATGGATGCTCCCTGCGGAGCAGAGAAATCCACGGGAAGGAGTTGGAATGCTCAAACCTGCCGATGAACCCGCGCGTGATGAAGATTCCGTGTTCGAACAGGACCTCCAGCTCAGAAAGATCCAGGCGTTCCCCGCCGCGGCGCAGAGATCCGCCAATCCGGTAGACTCCGCCGTCTGGATCCGCCAGCACCTCCATCCAGAACTCCCACGGGCTGCCGTCGTCCCAGCGCAAGGGAATGTAATCGCGAGGACCGGCGCGCGGCGCCAGCCGGCAACGACCCGTCCTGCAGATGATGGGCAGGAGAATGGGCGCGACCGCGCCTGGGATCTGGAAACGGATTGCCGAATCGTAGGAAGTTTGAGGCCTGGCAGCACGTGGAATTCCGAGCAAGTGGGAGTGAATCTCGCGGTCGAGCGGATCCGGCACACCGGGGATTGCCTGCAGGTTGATCCCTTGGGGTTTGGGCTTTCCCCACTCACCGCTCTTCTTCCTTTCGCGCACATGGATCTCGAGGGCAATCTCACCGGTGACCAGGGATGTTTCCACGTCGATGACGTAAAGCACTTCTTTTTGGCTCGGAGATCCTTCCGGGAATTGCGCGGGGCGGGCTTCCATGGCCCGACGCACCTGCCTGAGGTGCTGTCGCCAGGCCGCGACCGGATGCGGTCGCCGCCCGACGGCTCGTCCCGCGGGGAGGAGGCGAGAATCGACGGACAGGTGCCCCGGCCGGAGTCCGCCAGTCCCCCGGTCACGAGATTCGTCGGGAGCCTCGATCTCTTCGAGCCCTTCCTCTGCGAAATCCGCGCCTCCATCGAAATCCGCGATGGCTTCATGAGTGCCGGTCGACTTCCAGAAATCCCGCAGCTCCTCGAGGGAGTCATCGGGATAGAACTCGATCATTCCTTTTCTGTCCCACTTTTGCAGATGGCCCTCGTGCTCGGCCTCGAGAATTGTTGCCCAAACGTGTTTGCAGGGCTCGAGCTGGTCCTCATAAAATGGGCAACTGCAGGAGTAGGTGATGACTTGATCCTCCCGTGCCAGTTCGACTTCGAAGCGGCCGCGATCGAAGACGTCCGCAGATAGACTCTCCGCGCCGATTGATGTCAAAACGACCGAGTCGCTGTAATAGAGGTCGGCCCCCCGGTTTTGAGCGTTCCTGGAGAAAAGTTGAGCGAGCTTACCAAGTAGGGACATGGCGGTATTCGCAATCGGCAAGGAGCAGTCCTTCGGCGAGGTCAAGCAGATCCACGGGCCAGAATTCGGCGGGGCGCGGGTGGACGGCATCGGCCTCGAGAACCGGGCGGCAGGAAAGCACTGCCTGCCGCCAGCGCGCCGGGATCGCCTCCCTGCCGTGCGTCGCTCCGAGGAGTGCCCCGCAGACGGCTGCATTTGTGTCAGTGTCGCCTCCCGCCAAAACCGTTGACACCAATCCCTCCTCGAAATTAGGCGCATGAAGAAGCTGGTAGAAGGCATTCTGAAGCGCGACCAGCACCCAGCCGCGGCTGGCTGGAAAGTGCTCGGGGCGGGCGTGATTCGCCCTGGCCAGGGTTTCGAGTATGGCGGGATTATTTCCGGCATGAGCCTCGTCCAGAGCGGCTTGATAAGCGTTCGAGGCATCCGAGCCGGCAACGGCAGCGGCAATCGCGCGCACAAAGACCGCGCACGCTTCGAGGCATACTTCGTTGGGATGAGTGAATGCGCTGTCCACAAGGGCATGAAACGCGGCCTCCCGGGGTCTTTGCCACCCCAAGATGCCCAGAGGGCTCACCCTCATGAGTGAACCATTGGCCTGACTTGCGGAATCCGCCGACTCGTGCGCGCGACGAAGGCGCTCAGACGGCGTTCTTCCGCCTGCGGCTGCGCCCAGCGCAGCTCCGATGGTCCTGCCTAAATCGAAGGGGTCGGACTCGTACCAGTGGACATAGGCATCGATCACCCGCCTGGGGTCGAACCGTCCGGACTCTGCCAGGCTGCGGGCCAGCATCAAGGCCAGCTCCGAATCGTCGGTAGGCTGACCGGCCAGAGTATGATGGGTGCCGCCGTCCCGCAATTCCCTTACCCCGTCCAGGTAAGCTGACCTGATTTCCTCGGGATCCTGGAACTCCACCTGGGCTCCAAGCGCGTCACCAACACACTGCCCCAGCAGGCACCCCTGCGCGCGGGAAAGCAGCTTTGCGTCGGAGATAGCTCTGCCTCGATGGCGGGAGGCCAGAGAGAATTTCGATTTGTACGAGAGTACAGGCCTCTTGAATACCTCATCCCACGGCCTCGATGCCAAGACCCGCACCGCCTCCGGAGCTCCGCCGAAACACCAGGAGGTCGAGCTTTTCCCGTTGACACCGTAGGAAACCGGCCGGCCGCTCTCGTCCACGAGAATCCCGCCACTGGCCAGGAGCAGTGCATGGCCCGCCGCATAATCCCAAGTGCCTGGCCCGTTCAGCGATACTGCAGCAACTCCCTCACCCACGGCAGTGAGCGCGAGGCGGTATGCGATGCTCGTGATGGTCCGAAAGCGCGCCGGAGTCACACAGCGGTGATTTGCGCCAGGATTTTCCCCGGCGTCCTGCGAAACAAGCACAGTGGAATTCTTCTCGAGCATCCCGCGACTGAGGTCGACCTGAATATCACTTCCATTACGTCGGATGGAACCGCACCCCTCGGCCCAAGCGATCAAGTCCCCACAATCATCCGGGTACGCGAAGGCATAAACGACGCCCAGCACAGGTGTGGCAGCCCGCAGGACTGCAATCGAAACGGAACTGCCGCGATACCCTCTCAGATAAAACTTAGTGCCGTCATTGGGATCCACAGCCCACATGTGCTCCGACGTGCCTGCGGCAAATCCGGTTTCTTCGCCCAGATAGCCCCAGTCGGGCATCTCCTGAGTCAGACGCGAGCGTATGAGACCTTCGGCCTCCTCATCCGCCTCCGCGTGGTGGCCCGATCCCCGAGGTCCGCCTGGGCGATGGAAATCAGCCCGCAGCAGATCGCCAGCCTCCCTAGCAGCCTCGATTGCAATCGCCAGCGCCCGTTCGTACTCGATCATCGCGACTTCTCTCTCAACTTTGCGCTCCCCTGTAGTACTCTAATACCACGAGCGACGCAGATCACGAAGCGGCATAGCGACATCAAAAGGCTCCGCTGCGATTACGGGGCAGATATAGCCTTAGGGCTGGCGCAAGAATAACTTCACATTTTTGCTGCTGGCCCCCAGGCCCGCTGGCGAGGCGCGAGCGACAAGCTTTACCCGGGGTGGTATGTGAGGAGCGAGCAACAAAGCTAGCGGGCCTGCGGGCCGCAACCTGAAAGGGCGCGGCGGTGGGCGGGCATCTGCTTCGTTGCCGCTCCTCGACGATATACACCGATATCGCCTGCGTCGCGGCGCCTCGCATCTGCCCGCCCCAGGAGCGCCGCAGGCGCGACGGTGCTCGCGCCAAAATGTGAATTTATTCTTGCGCCAG
>DASQID010000847.1:0-24413 GCA_035631775.1 Acidobacteriota bacterium | reverse complement strand
AGGGTGCCTTATCCGCGGCTTCACGGCGCGACTCATAGGTGCTGAACACGTGGGCGATGTGGCCGAACCTCTCCACTCGTCGCGCCACTTCGCGCTCGAAGAAGCCCTTGTCCTCCAGCACGGCGGAGGACCGCGTAATGTAGTCGTCAACGGTCAGTACACGTGCCGTCCGCACTCCGCCGGCCGTCGCGACCGGAATGAGGCGCGCCCCAGGAATGAATAACGATCGCATCCGGTCCCAGTTCCGTTTCTGCCCCGCCGGTCCGGAAATGACATCATATACCGCGGCCACGGTGGCATCGAGCGACGCAACATCTGCACCGGCAGGCTCTTGAGCAACCTGAGCCGGAGGTTTGTCTTGCGAGTTCACTCCCCAGCAGGCCATCACAATACACATGCAGGCTAAGAAACCTCTCATCAACGAATTGCCGCCCATCTGCGCCTCCATCGAAGCTTTATCCGCTCTGATTATACTGGAATCATCGGTGCTTCACCCGTTCGGTCGAGTCTCTCAGATTGGGAAGGGCCTGTCAGAAATCAGCTTGACTCACCGTCCCATGGCAAAATAGAATCGATGCACTGGATTTTGGGTGAAACTCAAAACCAACAATTCTGAATTGCGAGCCCGGTTACATGAGCCCAGGCTGTGCCGCTACACTCGTAAAACTCATAAAAAACTCTGGCGTACTTGCGAAGGGGATTGCTCAGGCAATCGAATCCGTGGTGTTTTCTGGTGTTGAGGTGAGTTTAACTAGGATCTTTTATCGCGGAGGAATATCCCATGATTAACGCTAGAAGGCAGCAATGGATGACAATATTGCTGGCTTCAACCTGCGTCGCTTTGATGCTAGCGATGACGCTGACGCCTGAGGCGAAAGCTCAGGTGCTTTACGGCTCGATCGTAGGCGATGTTAAAGACCAGAGCGGCCTCGCTGTCCCCGGAGCATCCGTTACTCTTGTCAACAAGGGAACCAACCTCACCCGTCAGGTGCTCACCGACGAGGCAGGTCGCTTCGCTGCCACCGATTTGCCGACCGGCACTTACAGCGTTAAGGTCAGTCAGCAGGGTTTCAAGACTTTCGAACAAACGGAGGTTACTGTTTCAATCAATGCCGTGACTCGTCTTGATGTCTCTTTGCAGGTTGGATCGATTGATCAAGTTGTCACGGTGAGTGCCGAGCCGCCGAAGCTGCAGACGGAAACCTCGGAGGTGGCCGTCGGAATGGTAGCTAACGAGCTGGAGAATCTGCCTGTCCCGCTGGGGAGGAACTATCAGCAGGTCTACCGGATGCTGCCAGGATTCTCACCGCCACAGAATTCTCACTCTATTCCTACAAATCCCGCCCGCTCGCTGGAGTTCACCGTCAATGGAACAAGCGATAACCAGAACAACACACGCATCGACGGTGTCAGCACCACCCACGTTCAACTTCCCCACATTGCCTCGTACGTGCCGACACTCGAATCTATTCAGGAAGTCAACGTCGTCACCAGCAGTATGGACGCTGAGCAAGGCTTGGCGGGTGGTGCCGCCATCAGCGTGCAGACCCGGAGCGGAACAAACGACCTACACGGCTCTGCGTTTGAATATCACACCGACAACCACCTGAAGGCCTGGCCCATGAGGTTCGACGACGCCGCCTTGAATACCGGCAACAAGCCGAAACAGGTCTACAACGAGTTTGGCGGCACGGTCGGCGGACCAATCAAGAAAAACAAGGTCTTCTATTTCGTAAGCTATGAAGGGACTTTTGACCGTCGGAATGTTCAGGGGTTCGCAACCGTCCCCCTGCCCGCAATGCTGAAAGGCGACTTGTCCGCGTCAACGACACCCGTCTATGATCCGCTCTCCGGCGATCCGAACTCGGGGCTGGGCAGGACGCAGTTCACTGTCAGTCCCGGCGATCCGAACTATTCCCTGTGTAACACGTCCACCAACCCGCAGTGCCTGAACATCATCCCTGCAAGCCGGATGGATTCGATTGCCAAGGGGATCGCGGCCTACTATCCTGCCCCTAATCTCAATAGGGAGAGCCGAAACTACTTTACTTCAGCTCCATTCGTTTTCGACCGCCACCAGGTTGATACGAAAATTGACTACAACCTAAGTTCGAAAATGAATCTCATAGGTACTTTCGGGATCCTCCACTACAACAGCATCAATCCGTCTTACTTTGGGGACGCCGGGGGCGATCCGATTGGCGGCGGCAACGCTGGGCACGGGCACGGGAACACATACCGCCTCACGGTTATGGGTACCTATACCTTCACCTCCAACTTCCTCATGGACGCCCACTTCGGCTGGGCGCGTCAGGGGACCGCTTCGGAACAGCCGGGCCTCGGCCCTAACGTAGGCTCGGATAAATTCAAAATCCCCGGGACCAATGGCCCCCGCGCATTCGAGAGTGGCTGGCCTGAGTTTCAAACTGAGAATTACAATACGATCGGAGTCTGGACGAACTTCATGCCATATTACCGTCACGACCCGCAGTACCAATATGTCGTGAACGCGAACTGGATGAAGGGTAAGCACAACCTTCGGTTTGGCGGCGACGTCTATCGCCAGGGGCTTAACCATGCACAGGCGGAATTTGCCAGCGGCGGCTACGGCGCGCAGGGCGGATTTCACTTCAGCAGGGGCTTGACCGAAACCTGCGAGGTAATTGATCCTGCATCGGGGAACTGCCAGCAAACCTCCAGCAGCTCCAGATATAACAGTATTGCATCGTTTCTGCTAGGTGTGTCGGACAGTGCGGGAAGGACGCTCCAGGTCCCAGATGAATACAAAATCCGTGCCATGCTCTACAGTCTCTACGCTCGTGACCGATGGACTGTTACCCCCAAACTCACGCTTTCCTACGGGATTCGCTGGGAGTACTTCCCGGTACCGACCCGGCCCGATCGTGGCATCGAATACTACGACCCCGAGACAAACAAATCGCTGATGTGCGGCTATAGTTCCGTGCCGAGTGACTGCGGCATCGAGGTGAGCAAGCGGCGCTTCAGCCCCCGTGTCGGTTTGGCTTATCGCGTCACCGACAAGTTTGTCATCCGGGCCGGCTATGGACTTACTAATGATCCTTATGAAGCCATGGAACCCCTCCGCGCCAATTACCCCATCCTGATTCAGGTAAGGCGAGAGTCTCCTAATAGCCTGACCCCTATCACCACGCTGTCGAAAGGGATCCCTGCCATCAAAGTGCCCGACTACGGGAACGGTATCCTTGACATCCCGAGTGATTATGTCTTCCAGGGATTGCCAAAGAACCTGAATCGTGGCTACATCCAGTCGTGGAACTTGACGCTGCAGCGAGAACTCCCCGGCGGTTTTACGGCGCAGGCGGGGTACGTTGCGACACGCTCGATTCGGACGCTCGGATTGGTAGATATCAATGCCGGCCAGATCATCGGCGCCGGCGAGGAGGGCAAGCCTCTCTTCGCCAAATTCGGCAGGACTGCAGGGACTATTATGTTGCAGCCCGTAGGCACCGCTCGGTATGACTCCTTGCAGGCCCAACTGCAACGTCGATTCACCGCGGGCCTCGCACTGAGTGTAAATTACACCTTCGCGAAGTCCATGACTCCCCTTGAGAATAGCGACAACACGCCGGAGACCCAGGCTTTGTCCTACATGAACCGAAACTATGCCCGCGCGGGGAGCCCCTCGGTCAGCGGAGGGGGGGACCGCACCCATGTTCTCGGGATCACGAACATCTGGCAGTTGCCATTCGGGAAGGGGAAGCGTTATCTCACGGACAAAGGCGCGCTTTCGTACATCCTCGGTGGCTGGCAAGTCAATAACTTGGTGAGCATCATGAGCGGCCCACCCTTTACAGTATATGCGGACGATACTTCATTGAACCTGCCGGGCACCTCTCAGTATGCGGATCAAGTTAAACCAGAAGTGACCAAGCTAGGCGGACTCGGAGCCACCACACCCTATTATGATCCGAGTGCCTTCGCGGATGTAACCGCCGCTCGTTTCGGAAACTCGGGACGCAGCACGCTGCGTGGCCCGGGCCTCTTCAACTGGGACTTCGGCCTCTTCCGGGAGTTTGCCTTCACCGAACGCGTGAAGATGCAATTCCGGATGGAATCGTTCAACTTCACCAACACACCCCACCTGGACGTCCCTGACGGCTCCATTACGGACGGGACGGATTTCATGACCGTCAACTCAACTTTCAGTCTGGGCCGAGAGGGAATTGACGAACGCCAATTCCGCTTCGGTCTCCGACTCGTCTTCTGACCCCCAGATCTCCCTTGTATCTTCGCGTCTTAGCGGTGGCTTTTTCGATAAGCCACCGCTAAGATGCTGTTAGGCAATACCGATTCGCATCTATAGCAGGTTAAGGAGGGCATCATGGGCGAGTTGAAGGAGAACAGGTTGGACCGGCGGGCGTTTCTGAACAAGACTGCAAGTATGGTTGCCGGGTCGGCGCTGGCGACTACCGCTCTGTCTCACGCACGCATCCTGGGGGCGAATGACCGCATCACCCTTGGGCATATCGGCGTGGGCAATCGAGGCAGCGAACTCGACTTTATGGTGTCCAAATTGAAGGACAAGTTCAATGTGGAGATGACGGCTGTCTGTGACCTGTGGAAGAACAATCTCGAACGTGCGGCAAAGAACAACAACCGCTATTACGGACGCTCTCCCCGTGGATTTCAGTTCCTTGAAGACTTGCTTGCGTTGAAGGACGTAGACGCGGTGATAATCTCCACGCCTGAGCACTCGCACTCTCCGGTGCTGAAGCTTGTTGCGGAGGCGGGCAAGGACGCGTACTGCGAAAAGCCTATGGGGAATGTCCTGGAAGAAGTCAAATCGGCGCGCGATGCGGTAAAGCAGCGCAAGCTGGTTGTGCAGGTCGGGACCCAACACCGCAGTGAGCCATACCAAGTGGCCGCGCGCGAAGTGGTTCGCGGCGGCACGCTCGGTGAAGTGAGCAAGTACGAACTTGTGTGGAACTACAACGGCCCGCGCTGGCGAGGGCGCCCACAGGTGAAGCAGATCCGCGAAGAAGATACCAACTGGAAGAAGTGGCTGATGACCAAACCCTATCGGCCGTTCGACCCGCGTATCTATTTCGAGTTCCGCCTTTACAAAGATTTCTCCAGCGGTATTGCCGATCAGTGGATGAGTCACGGAATTGACCTGGTTCACTACTTCCTGAACGAGCAACCGCCGCGCTCCGTAGTGTCGAGTGGAGGTATATTCGCATGGCATGATGGACGTGAGAATCCTGATACGTTCCAGGCTCTGGTCGAGTATCCGAGCTTTCTCGCCAGCTTCTCCACCAGCTTCGGCAACGACTGCGACAGCTTTTCGCGCATAATGGGCAAAAAGGCGACGCTGGTCAATATCGGCGGGGAAGGCAGCCCGCGCTGGAAGGTTGTCGAGGAAAAAGGCAATCACGAATCCAACCCCAACATCCAGCGCGCGGAACGATGGGTGACACTGCCGGGAGATGACAAGCCCGGCCCTATCAATATCGGCGATGAGGACCTCTCACATATGACCAATTGGTTCGAGTGCCTGCGTGCCCGCAACCAGCAGACCCATGCAACTGTGGACAATGGGTACCTGCATTCCGTGGCCTGCATCATGGCCGCGCAGTCATACTGGCAGGGGAAGCGTCTTTACTATGATGCAAAGACGGAACAGATCCTCGACTCCCCGCCGGCCGCATGAGAAAACAGTTAGGGCTGGCGTAAGAAATAAACTTCACATTTGGGCTGAAAGAAAAGTCCTGTGGCGCCGGTCATCAGACCGGCTCGCGTCGCGGCCATAGGCAACGACCGGGGGGCCTGATGACCCCCCGCACATAAGTCCCCACTGTACCGGAATGTGATTTTATTTCTGCGCGAACCCTTAGGGCTGGTGCAAGTATAAATTCACATTCTGGGGCGAACGCCACCGCCGCGCCCTTTCAGGCTGCGGCGCGCAGGCCCGCTGGCTTTGTTCCTCGCTCCTCACATACCACCCCGGGTATAGCTCGTCGCTCTCGCCTCGCCAGCGGGCCTGGGGCCTGCAGCAGAATGTGAAGTTATTCTTGAGCCGGCGCTTAGATCTTCATCTTTGCTGATCCGACAGTCGTCAATCTTTTGGTCAGATCTCCGATATCTTTCAGGCGGCATGCTCCTCGGAAGTGGGATGATAGAATACAATTTGCTGCCAGCCTACAAGCGAATCAGGGAGTCTGAATTCATGCGCCTGTTTGACGGCCCCGTGGCGTCGCTTTTTCTTGGGGGTACCAGGAAAGCCGTGGTACTTCGGGCAATCCTGATGATCGCGGTAATCGCTTACGCCGATTGGCGGATCGAGAGCGAGGTCACCTTCGGATTCCTCTACCTTTTCCCCATGCTCTTTGTGGGCAGCGTGATGAACCGATGGCAGATCGCCATCGCGGGCGCTTTGTGCACATTCCTCACCGAGATCTTCGACACGCTGCCATGGACTCTCGCGATCGGCTTGCCGCGGGATGGACTGATCTTTGCCGCATTTGCAGGCATGGGATTGCTGGTGCATGAATTCGTTCGCGGCCGACGAGCGGAGCTGCTCTACATGCATCAGATCGAGAGTGAGAGCCAGGCTCGGAAGGCGGCGGAAGAGCAGCTCAAGATTCTGGTGGAAAGCAGCCCGATCGCGATTTTTACCGCCGACTCTGAAGGACGCGTTCTGGTGGCCAACGACGCCGTGCACCGGCTGCTGTCCATCGAACCCGGCACGCTTCCCGGCAGGCCGATCCGGGATTACCTGCCCTCGCTCGTAAACGTCCATACGCCCGACCAGGATGCTCCGTCGTTCCGAACCGTCATGCAGTGTCGCGGGAAGAGGGAGAACGGCGAAGTCTTTTTCGCAGACGTCTGGTTTTCGACCTATTGGACGAGTGCGGGGCCTCGCCTCGCCGCGATCGTGATCGACACCTCAGAAGAACTGCGGACGAGGGAGGAATCGAGCCTGCACCAGGTCCTTGCCGCCTCTCGCATTGTGGTGACCGCCGTCTCTCACGAGGTCCGAAATCTCTGCGGTGCGATCTCGATGGTGCAGGAGCACCTCGCTCGCGACGGCTTGCTCTCACAGAACAAAGATTTCGAGGCACTCCAGACTCTTGTCCGCGCACTCGAGAGCATCGCGGCCACAAACTTGCAAGAGACGGCACAACACGCCACGGGGATTGAAATCCATGGCCTGCTCGACGAACTGCGAATCGTCATCGATCAATCGCTGCGCGAAGCAAACATCAAGACCACCTGGAATGCAGATCCCGAGCTTCCGCTCGTATGGGCGGAGCGAAACAGCCTCTTGCAGGTGTTTCTAAATCTGACAAAAAACGCCGAGCGTGCCATGCTCTACCGGCAAAGACGCGAGTTGGATATCTGCGCTCAGGCCGAGGGAAAACGGATTTCCATCCGCTTTCAGGATACCGGCGGCGGTGTCGTAAATCCAGAACGGCTCTTCCGGCCCTTTCAGGAGGGGTCGCAGGCAACCGGCCTCGGATTGTACCTGTCCCGGGCTCTTCTTCGGTCGTTCAAGGGAGATTTGCGCTACGAGCCGGTACAGGAAGGCTCGTTATTTATCGTGGAGTTGTCACCGGTTGTCTCCACCCATGTGGATGAGAGCTGCGAGCCGAAGCTGACACAGTCGACCCGGAGCTAATTTACTCAAACAATCGACTGTCGCGGAAGCCGCGACTTCTCACCGATGATAATTTGAGTACCAGATGCTGTCGACGGCGAAGAGAAGTCCCGCCAGCCAGAGAAGAAACCCGAAAACACGGAACCAGCGAATGAATTGCGTGGGTGGGAGCCAGACTATCGAACCTCTTCGACCCCATATCCTCGCTGCCTGAACCGGTGATGTCCAGACAAAAGCTCCGAGCGCCACCGTGACGACACTCACTACTCAGTTGAGTTCGATTGACCGGCTCACTCGTACACGCTCCTTGCCTCGGCCGGCGACGGCAGCCGATCGGTCGGGCGCGCCCACCAGGCGTAAAGCGTGGGCAGAAGAAAGATGCTCATCAACAAGTCCGAAATCAGCCCGCCGACGATCACAATCGCGAATGGACGTTGCGAGTCCGATCCGATCCCGTGAGACAGAGCTGCAGGCAGCAAGCCGAGGGTTGCCACAAGCATGGTCATCATCACCGGACGGAGCCTCAGGACAGCGCCTTCAACGGCCGAGTCGTTTACGCTGCGGCCGCGCGCACGAAGCTGATTGATGTATTCGATCATGATCACACCCGTCTGGACCGATACACCGAAAAGTGCGAGGAACCCCACACCCGAGGAGACGCTGAAGTTGGTATGCGATGCGAGTAGAGCGAACATTCCGCCGATGGGCGCAAGGGCCAGGTTCACGAGAAGCAGGAGCGCCCATTTGAACGACCGGAACATCGTGTAGAGGATGATGAAGATCAGCAGGACGGTTAACGGCACGATGATGATCAGCCGTGCCTCAGCCCTCTTCTCGCTCTCGTATTCCCCCTCCCAATCGATGTGGTACCCTCGCGGAAGTTGAACGCGGGCGCCTACCCTCTCCATCGATTCCTCGACGGCGCCTCCGAGGTCCCGGCCGCGCACGCTGTACTTAATGGCGATGAACCGCTGATTTCCCTCGCGGTAGATCTCGGACGCACCGTCGCGCTCCTGAATCGTGCAAAGCTGCGCAAGCGAGACGCGTTCACCCGTCGGCGCCAGGAGCCGGATCTTCTCGATGGCCTGCTTGGTATCGCGATACTGCGGAAGATACCGGATCACCAGGTCGTAGCGCGCCTCGCCCTGCAGGACTTGCGTGAAGGCGTTGCCCCCGACGGCGGTCTGGATCGCATCCTGCACCTCTGCCACATTGATCTGGTAGCGTGCCGCCGCCTGACGGTCCACCGTCACATTCAAGTTCGGCTGCCCGAGCACACGGAAGACCCCGAGGTCCTCGATTCCCTTGACTCGGCGCATGATATTCACGATCTGATCTGCCTTGTCTTCGAGTACCGCAAGGTCATCTCCATAAACCTTGGTGGCCAGCTGGCCCTTCACGCCACTGACCGCCTCCTCCATGTTGTCCGCGATGGGCTGCGAGAAGTTCCAGACCACCCCGGGGATCTTCTCCAGCTCACGGTCCATTGCCGCGATCAGTTCCTCCTTGTTTTCGTGAAAACCGGGACGCCAGCGCTCCTTTGGTTTGAGTCCGACGTAGTATTCAGTGTTGAAAAAGCCGGTCGTGTCCGTTCCCTCGTCCGGACGCCCCGTCTGGCTCGTGACTTCGGTTACTTCAGGAAACGAGCAGAGCAGGATTCGGACCTGGTCGGTCAGGCGGATGCTTTCTGCAGGCCCGGTGCTTGGGGCGAGAGTTCCCCGCACCCAGAGGGAGCCTTCATCCAGGTGGGGAAGGAACTCCGATCCGATAACGTCGCTCAATGCCAAATAGGCACTCCCGGAAACAACAAGGAGGCCGAATCCCGCCATCACCCAGTGATGTCGGACCGACCAGCCGAGAGCACGGCGATACATCCCGGTGAGCCAGACGAGCACCGGATTTCGCCATTCCCACACCTCGCGCCGAAAAAGGAAACTCGAGAGCACCGGAGCAACCGTGATCGAGAAGATCACCGCTCCCAGCAGCGCGAATCCCACGGTCCATGCCATTGGGCGGAAAAGCCTGCCCTCGACCCGCTGCAATGTGAAAATAGGCAGGTAGGCGGTGATGATGATCGTGATCGCGTAGAACACAGGCCTCTGGACCTCGTGAGCGGCGGCCCGAATCCTGTCCGACACCGACTTGCTCACGTGGTCGCGGTGACCGAGATGGCGCACGATGTTTTCAACCATCACGACAGCTCCGTCCACGACCATGCCGAAGTCCAACGCGCCAAGAGAGAGAAGGTTTGCAGGAATGCCTTTCAACTTCAGACAGCCGGCTGCGAAGAGAAGAGAAAAGGGTATGGTCACCGCGACTGTGATCGCTCCGCGGATGTTGCCGAGGAATAGAAGCAGCACGACCACGACAAGGACAATGCCCTCGAACAGGTTATGCAAGACTGTCCTGGTCGTGTGTTCCACAAGATTGCTGCGATCGATGAAGGGAACGATTTTTACTCCGGCGGGAAGAATACGCTCGTTCAACTCGTTCACTTTTGCGTGGAGCCCCTCGAGCGCGCTTTCCGCATCTGCACCCTTGCGCATGGGCACCCAGGCCGAAACTACATCCGGATGATCCACAATTGTCCCGTCCTCCCGACGGATCGCCCGGGCAAATTGGCCGAGCCGGATCTTGGGACCCTGTTCCACGACTCCGATGTCCTTTACGCGAAGCGGGGTTCCCCCTTTCGTGAGGAAAACGGTATTGGCAATATCACGTACGTTTTTGACCAGCCCTACTTCCCGGACATTGATCTGTTGCAGTCCGGCTTCGATGAAGCTTCCGCCTGCGTTGGCATTGTTGCTGGCGATCTGTTGTTCGACCTGTGCGAGGCTGAGGCCGTAGGCGATCAACTTGTCGGGATCCACCCGCACCTGGTATTCGCGGGTCGGGCCGCCGAAACTCGAGACATCGACGATGTCAGGGACAGACTTGAGATTCTTTTCGACCACCCAGTCTTCGAGCGACTTCAATTCCATCACGTCGTAAGCTGGGTTGGTGCATTGGATGGTGAAGAAGTAGATCTGGCCGACCGGACTCCAGTCAGTGCCCATCTGAGGCACGACGCCCGACGGGAGGCTGACCTGCGAGAGCCGCTCGAGAACCCTCTCCCGGTTCCAGGAGTTTTCTTCCACGTCGTCAAAAATGAGTTTCAGGTCCGAAAGTCCGAACAAAGAGAACGACCGCAAATGCGCAACATGGGGGATGCCGTTCATTGCTATCTCGAGCGGAATCGTGACCTGCTGCTCTATCTGCTCGGCCGATATTCCGGGCCACTGGGTGATGATCTCGACATAGTTGTTGGCTACATCGGGATAGGCCTCTACCGGCAGCTGGTGAAATGCAACCGCGCCCGCCGCCAAAAGTAGCAGCGCTGCCGCCAGCACGAGGAAACGATTGTTGAGCGCATAATCGACCAGCAGGCGGATCATTTCTGCTCCACTGCCTGCTGGAACACGAGTGCCCTGGCGACGACCCTTTCTCCGGGCTTGATGCCCGAGGTGACTTCCTGCAAGTTGCCGGGCAGCATGTTTCCGGCGGACACTTCAACACGCCGGAAACGTCCAGGCTCTGCCGGCACGTAAACCCAGTCCCTATCGTGAAGATGGAGGATGGCGCCGGCCGGAACGGTCGAGTATTTCTCCTGGGTCAGGCCGTGGAAGGTCGCCGTTACGAACATTCCCAGCCTGAGGATGCCGGCATTTTCGACCTCCAGCCGGACCTTAGCGGTATGAATGTTAGGATCGAGAATGGCCCCTATCAGACCAATCTTCCCCTTCAGCGGCCAGCCTGGATAGGCGTTCAGATGGATGTCCGCATATTCGCCCGGACGCACCTGCTGCAGGTCATTCTCGTAGACATCGCAGATGATCCAGACGCGCTCGAGATTGGAAATGATGAATGGATTGGGGGGACCGAATGCCTGTACTGCCGCCGCATTGGTGATCTGCTGGTCCGTGATCACGCCCGAGACGGGAGAATACACGTCTACAATGCCGGTCGGCCGGTCCGGATCGGAACCGAGCAGGCGGAGATGCTCGGCCGTCGTCTCGACGTCCACCTTTGCATTCTCCTCTGCATTCTGAGCAATCTCGAGAGCGCTCTTTGCAATGGCGCCGCCGCCAAACAGGAGGTTGGCGCGTTCCAATTGGATCCTTGCGAGGTGTTCGTTCTTGATGGCCTTCTGGTAGTCGGAGAAGGCGCCGGAAACGTCTGTGCTTCGGACCTTAAAAAGTAGTTGCCCCTTTTGGACAACATCACCAAGCTTGGCGTCGATTTCGACTACCCGGCCCGTGGCGGTAGAAATCACGGGAACCTGGCGGGACACGTCCGGGCCGACCACGCCGGTTACGTTCAATTCCGGCGCAGCCACACGTTCCCCGGCTGTAGCCAGGGGAAACTGCTCGGGATGGTCGACCTTAAAGCTTCCGCCGTCCGTTTCCTCCTCCACCAGCCCAGGATGCGGGCCGGTGTCGTCCTCCTGGCCAGATGCGGCGGTGATCCTGCCGCTGCAACCGGACGCCGACAGCGCCAGCGCAATAAATAGCGCGGCTTCCAGGGCAAGTAGACGATTCATGGCATCACCTCTCTCGCTACCGCGAGGTTCATCTGCGCGGCAGCAGTCAAATACGAACCGATCAGGTTCAAATAGGACAGTCTCGTGTCGCGATAGGACTTTTCCGAATCCAGGTAGTCCAGCAACGAGGCGCCCCCGTTCTTATAGGAGAACGCGATTCGGTCGCGAACGTCGATGGCCAGGGGCAGATACTTTGTTTTGTACGGACGCAGGAGATTCAAGGTCTGAACCAGCGTGTAGTAGGCGGAATCGACATCGCTGGATACAAGCGCCTGGGTTGCGTCTTTCACATTCTCGGTGCGCCGGATGTCAATTTGCGTCCGCGCCTTCTCACCTTGATTGCGATCGAAGATGCGCAACGGGATGGTAACGCTGAATCCCATGTATACCGGGATCGGCGGGTTGCGCGCAAAATCGAAGCTGAAGGTCGGGTCGGTCGATCCGTTCGCGACCGCGAGCCGGTGATTGATTCCTGACAGATCCACCGACTGAGTCGCAGCCTTCAAATCGGGTCGGGTTGTCTGGGCGATGTTCCGAAAGTCCTGCAACGGCAGCAGCTGGTCGGAGAAATCATACGGTCCCGTGACGTCGAACTGTTCTATTGGGGTTCGGTCGTTGAGCAGCTGCAGGAGCTGTATTTTGCTGGTCCTCAGATTCACCGTGGCGGTCTCGAAATCGGCCTCGAATTGTACCCGCTGGAGCTCCAGGCGACTCAGGTCCACCGCCGCTAGGTCGCCTGCATTGAACCGATCCCGATTCACTGCCAGCTCGTGGTCCCAGTAATCCAGGTTCTCCCTGGCATTCTGCAGAACCGCCTTGGCCTGCAGGACCTGGACGAAAGCGTTTCGAAGGGTAAAGTGCAGGATTCGCCTCTGATCGTCGTATGTCGACTGCGCAATGGCTGCGGATTGTTTTGCGCTGTCGAGGCGCAACTCCCGCTTGTGTTGCCGCTCATGCAGGTAACTGACCGACCCGAAGGGAAGAGCGTTTGCGAAGGGACGATAGACATCCTGGCCGGTACCGCTGTTGGACGGCTGCGTCGTGAACGGGTTGATCTGGTCCATCGTGCCGGTCACCGATGGATTGGGGCGGAGATAGGCGGTGACTTCGGCGGCATGTGCTTCGTCAATCGCAGCCTGAGCAGCTTTCAGGGTCGGATTTGCCGCTTCGAATCTCTCCTTGATTTGTTGCCAGGTGAAGGCCGCCTCGGCGGATCGGCCCTGCGCCAAGAATAGAACTACCGCGAGCACCACAGGAACGTGCCGGGCGAAAAGTCTCAAATCGCGACAGTTAAACATCCCGCCCGCATTCGTCCATTTGTTTTGTCTCATAATGGATTTGGATTCGAAGATATTCCACCGAGAGGCGCTGGATCTGACCTCATCAGGATTGAGCACACACATCACGGTCAGCGTCCAGCGCCCTTTAATGAGTTACGCGAGGCAGATAAGAAAAGAAACCTATCTTGAAGCCGAGCGGTACTATCTTCTGGATGGGTGTTTACGGAGGAGTTGGAAGCGAATTTTATGAATCACTCGGAGGTCCTTGCGATTCGCGGCGCAATGTGCTCGGGTACGATGGTACTAACTGTTCGGTTTCCGCGGTTCTTCTGTTGGAGGTGGGTCCTGGTTTGTTTCAGAAGCGGACTCCTCCCAGGTCTTTGCCAGCTCCTTGGAGGCTTTTTTGAACTCCGCAATGCCCTTACCCAGAGACTTCCCGATCTCCGGCAGTTTCCCTGGGCCAAAGACGAGCAAGGCAATGACCAAGATGACCAGCATCTCTTGAAATCCAAGGCCGCCCATAAATGCACCTCTCGGGTCGTCTGACGTCTACACACGAGACCGACAGAATCTTAAGTCCGTTCTGAGTATCTTTACGGGCGCACAATCCGGGTGTAACCCTATCTTTCGGATGGCCGGGGCTATCTTTCGAACGAGCAGACCTCACAAGAGTATCGGCTTGTCAGATTCGGTAGAGATGGTCGAGGAAATGGCAGAAGAAATCCCGTCAGTTTTGGATGTAGAATTGTGGTCGATAGAATCTTGCTATCCGGCGGTATGCATGACCGAACCGATCAGGATATTGCTCGTTGATGATCACAACTTGTTCAGGGAGAGTCTCGCCCGCGTGCTTCAGGCAGAGAATGACCTCAATGTCGTGGGCAACTGTAGCTCCGCTCGAGCTGCGATGACCGTTTTGGAGCGGGAGCGGGTGGACATCATCTTGCTCGATTACGATCTCGGTGAGGAACAGGGCGCTACCTTTCAAAGAGAGGCAGCCGTCAGAGGATTCCGCGGGCGTGTCCTCATGGTAACCGCCGGGATGAGTGATCGGGATATTGTCGGCGCTCTCGAAAACGGCGCGTCCGGCATCTTTCTGAAAACCGGCACACCCGCTCAACTCGTGGAAGCCATTCATCAGGTAATGCAGGGAGAACCGTGGCTCGACCCCAAAGCGATGCAAGCGGTGATTTCCGCGGCTACGGGAAAGTCTCTGGAGCCGAGCGATGGCCAGGCATTGAGCGAACGCGAAAAGGCGGTGATGAAGGGGATATTCGAAGGTCTCACCAACAAGGAGATTGCCTTCAGGCTAAAAATCTCGGAGACCTCGGTCAAGGCGTCCATCCAGCAGCTGTTCAATAAAGCAGGTGTTCGGACTAGGGGACAACTGGTACGGATCGCCTTGGAAAGGCGTGAGCAGGGTTGGATATAGAGGGTGGTAAGCCAGTCTTGCTGGAAGGAGAATTTCCTGTGGCGCCGGAGTTTGGCCATTTTGCGTCCAGTAGAGACGCCGTGAAGGCAGCCCGGCACTTCAGTGCCGGGACTCGAGCCAAACCCTTCGCGCGAGTCCGGTAGGGACGGCTGAGTCAACGTCGAGCGTGTACAAAGGATCGATCAATCCCGGCACTGAAGCTGAAGTGCCGGGCTATTCTCGTGGTGTACCTACGGGCATGCGCGTAAAGCTAAGGGCTCGCTCGAGAATAACTTCGCATTTGGGATGAAAGAAAAGTCCTGTGGCGCCGGTCATCAGACCGGAGCGCGTCCCGGGGGTCTGATGACCCCCGGCACATGAATCCATTCGGTGGCTTGACGCGCATGCTCTACGGGACGCGCATAATTTTCGCGACGTTGCCTGAGCCTGTAATCCAGACTTAAAGTGGCAATAAGTCCTCAAAGCCCCATCTATCCATAGTTGTGTCAGTTTCACCATCAGCCAGAAATGGCCAGACTGCAGGGGGGTGTCTGATGACCCCCCCCCGCACCTGAATCCGGCCCGTATCAGAAAACCGGGTCCTGGGACTGTCAAACTCTGCGAGATCCAGGCAAGGCCGGGGATTTACCCAACGCCGATCATCAAACCATAGCAATTCCCACTTGCCAGCTGTCCTCTGTCTGGCTTAACCTCTAGACCTCGCAGATGTGAAGCCGTTCCCCTGGCGGCTCCGGAGAGAACTGGCGATCAGAACAGAACAGGTACAGAGATGAAAGCATCGAGCCTTAGAGAGGCGATCGTACAAATATTTGAAGACGAGCCAAACAAGCGTTTCGCGCTCAAGGAAGTCTACGAGAGGATCAAAGACCACTACGAGTTGTCCGAGTCTGATAAAGAACTCGATGCGAAATATCCTCAGCCGCGCTTTTATCACGAAGCCCGCGGCATCATCGCAACCCTGGAGAGGGAAGGTTTCATCGAGAGGCTTGATCGGGATAGGAGAAGGCTTAGGCCCCGGGCCACAAAATCCTGATTGACTAGAACATTGGACTTAGTTGATCAGGAACGTGGCTCACACACCTGATGACCCACGCACGACGATCGCCTGCCCGGTAGTTTCTTCCGTGAAAATCACTCCCACTCCTGTTTCCCCCTTCCATGCCACGTGTTACCCGCTCGTACCGTCGCGCCAACAAATAGCTGCTGCTTATGGGTTTAGGCGACAAAAGGGAAGGAAGAGAGAGGGCTCCGCATTGGCCACATATTTATTGGTTTCGGGGGCTGAAACCAGTTCCTTTTCCCTTTTTCCGCCCGTTCCGAGAGCTGGTCATGCCCCTTTTTCCCCACCGTGCATCTCCAATGTTTATCTGACCCAGGCTTTGGCGTGGACTTGCTCCTGGACTCCGAATTTGACTGCTCTGTCGGGGTCCAGGCCAAGGTCCAATTTCGGTGTTTAGAGGACTCGTCGCCGGATTTGTGAATCCGGCTACCTAGTTTCTGTCGCGAAACTGCTTTATCGCGCCTAAAGCACCCCGGAGGGCCCCGGAGGGGCGCCAGCCAGTAGCTCCGGGCAAGCGAAGCGCAGCCCGGGGTTGGGATTGTCGAGAATAACCAGAGCCCTGGAGGGGCGACAGATGACCCATAGAATACAAAGGTCTTTCGCCCCTGCCGGGGCTCGGCATTATGCAATATCCTATCCGGGGGCTTGCGCCCCCGGTACTTGCTTGGGCCCCTCCGGGGCCCGACCTAACATGCGATTCGTGGAGTTTCGCGACAGAAACTACCGAGGTGCGGAGACAGCAGGGATGAATTGCCTTCGCATATTCCCGCGCTTCCGCTTACAATTGCCGGGTTTGTGAGTCGATCTGCACGGCCATTCCGTGGCAGTAGGGTAATCTGATCCGAAATGTGCGGCTTCGTACCGAACCAGCCCAGCACCAGCCTATGCAAGATCCTCACGCTCTGTTTGTTCCTCTGCTGGCTCGGAGTATCTGGCCGGCTGCAGGATGGGACATCTCAGCAGCGCGACCCGCGTTCTCCCGGCAGGCGGCCCCAGGCCTCGGCGCCCCTGCCTGCGCGGCGTCCGGCGACCTCTGCACGGATCCAATTTACTGATGTCGCCGGCCGGTCTGACTTCAATTACGTCTCGAACAATAATTTTACCGGGCGCAAGTATTTCCCACAGCCGATGTGTGGCGGCGTGGCTCTGCTCGACTACAACCACGATGGGCGGCTGGATATCTTTCTCACTAACGGTGCGAAGCTTCCGGAATTAAAAAAAACGGATCCTTCCTTTTACAATTGCCTGCTGGAGAATAAAGGCGGGGGTGTCTTTCAGGACGTGACGGCAAGGGCAAAACTGACCGGAGCCGATCTCGATTTCTGTTTCGGAGTGGCTGCTGCCGACTACGACAGCGACGGGTTTACGGACCTCTTCATCTGCAATGCAGGCCAGAATGCGTTGTATCACAACAATGGCGACGGCACTTTTTCGAACGTCGCCCGCGAGGCCGGGTTGGCTGACAAACCCCCTTATCTGTTGAGCGTGTGCGCCGCCTGGTTTGATTATGACAACGACGGCCGGCTGGATCTGATCATCTCGCAGTATACCTATTGGGACCCGCTGACCGATGTTCGCTGTCTCAGGAACGGGACAATAGACTTCTATTGCAGCCCACGGACCGTCAAGGCAGTGCCGCACTCGCTTTATCACAACGAGGGGAACGGCAAGTTTCGCAATGTCACGTCGGAGTCCGGATTTGCAGCATCCCTCGGAAAGGGGATGGGGATCGGCATTGCGGACTTCAACCGAGACGGCCTTCAGGACGTATTTGTAAGCAACGACACGGAACCCAATTTTTTATACATGAACAAGGGCGGCGGGAAATTTGAAGAAATGGCCATGATCTATGGCGCCGCGTTCAACGACCAGGCCGCCAGCGTTTCCGGCATGGGTTGTGATGTCAAAGACTACGACAATGACGGCTGGGTGGATATTTTCTACAGCAATCTTCAGAACCAGATTTTCGGCCTCTTCCATAGTGAATCCGGCAAATACTTCCAGTATGTGAGCGCGGTCGCAGGTATCGAGAAGCTGAGCCTCCTCTATTCAGGCTGGAGCAATGCATTCATCGATTACGATAACGATGGCTGGAAGGACATATACTCCTGTAACGGCGATGTGGATTATCTCGGGGACAACGCAGCCCAGCGCGACACCATGTGGGAGAACCAGTCAGGGAAGAGTTTTGTGGATGTCTCAGAACAATTGGGAAGAGACTTTTTGCGACAGGGCTTCCAAAGAGGCTCGGCGGTCGGGGATTTGAATGACGACGGATTTCCTGATCTGGTGGTGACCTCCCTCAATCAGAAGCCGCGCATCCTGCTTAATTCGGGTGGCAATAAGAACCATTGGCTTCTGATTGACGCGCGTGGAACAAGAAGCAATCGAGACGGGATCGGAGCCAGCATCATGTTGGAGACCGAATCCGGCCGCAAACTTTACAACCACGTGACCACGAGCATCGGATTCATGTCCTCCAGCGATAAGCGGGTTCATTTCGGACTCGGGCAGGAAAAGACCATCAAGGAGATTGAGATCCGTTGGCCCAGCGGCACTGTGCAAAAACTGGCCGCGGTCGGCGCCGACCAAATATTGAGAGTGCAGGAGCCATAGTAGGGCGCAGCCAACCCTCAACCGATCGAGATCTTCGAGATTCCTGGTGTGCTTTGAGTCTTGGCGAAGATACTGAAAAAGCCAACCGCAAAGGTACAAGATACGCGAAGGCACGCAAAGAGTTCTTTCCAACTGGAACGGCTACTTTGGTTCGCGAATAGTGAGAACCTGGTCGGCTTTCACGTTTGTGAGTACCTGCTTGATGCCGCTCGGCCAGGCCAGCTCAATCTTGTCGACGGTGGCAGCTGAGCCCAGCCCGAAGTGGATTCTCTTGTCGCTCGAGGAATTGTAGCCCACCGCCGTGGTGGCCTGATTGTACTGTGTTCCAGCGACGGTTGTAATCTTGGCACGGGTGCCCAGGCCGTCACGATTGCTTCGGGTTCCGACGAGGTTGATCAGGAGCCAGTGGTTCTTGTTTTTGGACTTGTTGAGAAACAGCTCCGTCTTACCATTCAGCACCACGACCACCACATCGACTTTCCCGTCGTTGTTGAAGTCTCCGAAAGCTGCCCCGCGGTGAGCGGCGGGGACGGTGAAGGTAGGGCCCGCCTGTGCGGCCACGTCCGTAAAGGTGAAGTTGCCGTTGTTTCGGAACAGCGCGTGAGGCAGGAGAAACGGGCGGTGTTCGATCTCCATAGAGTTGTCCAGGATGGCAGAGCAGGAGGCGAAGATATCCTTGTATCCGTCGTTGTCGAAATCGAATATTCCCGTGCCCCAGGCCGTGAGCCGGCTGCTGGGGATCGCGAGGCCGGAAACGGTGGTGGCGTCTTCAAACTGGCCATCCATGTTCCGATAGAGCGGAAATGTATCGGCAAACATGGCAGTGTGGAAAATGTCGGGCTTGCCGTCATTGTCCAGGTCCCTGAAATCTGCGCCCATTCCTGCAACGGTTCTCCCATTTTCGTTGAATGCCACGCCGCTCAGCATGGCCACTTCCTCGAATGTCCCATCCCCCTTGTTCTTGAAGAGGAAGTTGGGGGATGAGTCATTGGAAACGAAGACGTCCGTGAAGCCGTCGTTATCGTAATCCGCGAAGGCAATGCCCATGCCTTTTCCGGGATGCATTCCAATTTGAGATTTCTCGGAGACATCGGTAAATGTGCCGTCACCGTTATTGTGGTAAAGGTAATTGGGCAGGCTCTCAAAGTTATTGGGTGCGCAGTACGCCGGCAATCCACGGATTGTGCAGCGCGGGGCCGTAGCGACCGAATACTGCAGATAGTTGTTAACGAACAAGTCCAGAAAGCCGTCGTTGTCGTAGTCGAACCAGCCCGCCGTAATGGCCCAGGTCTTGCCGAACCTGGGATGGATCCCGGTCGTACCGGACTTGGCCGTGACGTCCGTGAAGGTACCGTCTCCGTTGTTGTGCAAAAGTTGATTGTAATTCACTCCGCAGACGTACAGGTCGACAAACCCATCGTTGTCATAGTCACCGGCGGCCACGCCCATCGAGTAGCCTATCCCCTTGACACCGGCCGCATCGGTGACATCGGTGAATGTGCCGTCGCCGTTGTTGCGATAGAGCCGGTTGTAGTAGCTGGGATCTGACTTTTCCAGCCCCGGGAGTGTTGCTCCATTCGGGAAGAAAATGTCGAGAAGACCGTCATTGTTGAAATCCAGGACCGCTGCGCCTCCGATCATGGTTTCATAATAATAGCGGGTGGGGGAAAAGCTGTTCTTCAACACGTAAGTGACGCCCGATCCGGCGATCACATTCTCGAAAGAAATGGTGGAAACCGCCCCACGGGAGTCCGGGCTGGAGCGCGTTGGCGGCACCCGTGTTGCCGGCGGAGGTGAAGTACGGCCTGGAGCAGTCGGCTTTGCCTGTTGAGCGCTTTTCAGTTCAGGAAAGACTGCGAGCAGGAGAAGCAATACCGCGGTGAAACTGGCTGCCTTCCTGCTTGCCTTCAAGACCGTCACCTCACACCAGGGCTTTGCCCGGCGGCCGTCCTGGGCCTTCGCACGGAAAACAGCAGATCCTGCATCGACGGCGGGGTCTGTGTGCCAGGAGGGAACAGTTTGTTTAATCTCGTTACCTCCGCGAGTTCCAGCCGCTGTTTTTCATTTTCGCCGGTGATCCTGTAGAGAGTTGCCAGCAACCAGTGTGCATCGGCCATGTCGGGATACAACCGGATGGCTTCCTTCAGGTGACCGAGAGCGAGGGGGTAGTCCTTCATGTCCAACGCGATTTTTCCCGCCTCGGCCTGCATGTAAGGATCCTCCGGATCCAGTTTCAATCCACGGGTAACGACCGCATAGGCGCTCTTGTTGTCGCTTGGCGTCAGCTCCTTGATGGCGAGGGCCAGGTGATAGTAAGCAGCCGGATTGCCGGAATCGAGCGTGATCGCGGTCTCGAGCAGTTGTCTGGCTTCGGCAGCCTGATGCTGGCTTTCGAGAATGATGCCCTGAATCACATACGGCATCGACCATTCCGGCCACTGCGCCTGAATTCTCTGCAACTCCTGGGTAGCTTCATATGTCTGGTTCGTCCATTCAAGAACGATCGCACGGGCCAACATCAATTCCGGTGAATCCGGAACATATTTTGCCGCCTGTTTTATGAGCTGCAGGCACTCCTCGAATCTTCTATGTTTGATCAAGAAAGAACAGGCCTGGGAATACAGGTCGACGCGTGTGGGCGCGGCTCGAAGCGCTTCATTCAACGCAACCACCGCTTCCGGGAATCTGCCGAGGCTGTCTAGAATCTGAGCTCTTAACAGGTGATAGTCGCCGTCCTGCTTTTCAGTCGGAATGCCGTTCAGAATCGCAAGCGCTTTATCGGCTCCTGTGGTGTGCAAAGTAGTTAACGCCTGATCGAGAAAAGTCCTGTCAGGGGGAGATCCCTTCGCGATGGCGGCATCTATGAAGGGCACTGCATCTTCATAGAGCTCATTGTCCACCAGGAGGCTGCCGCAATGTGCCAGAATCCGGGAATCCGGCGACAGTTCCTTTATTTGTGCAAGAATGGGCCTTGCTTCATCGACCCTGCCCTGCATCAGGTAGGCTTCGATCAAACGCAGCCTCAACTCACGATCGGTGGGACGCTGGAGGATGGAGTCTCTCAGATTGGCGATATAGCGGTTCCGTTGTTCGGCGGGGGAGAGACTAAGAAACTCGAAGAGGCCGGACCGGGGCACGACGTTTTCTTTCCCGCCGCCCAGCTGTTCAAATCTTGCGATGGCATCGTTCATTTCCTGCACGCGGCCCAACGCGCGCATCGCCCGGATGTAGTGAAAGTAGAGACTACTTCTAGAGGGGGCGAGGGCAATCGCCTTATTCAGGATCTCCGCAGCCGCTTGCGGCTGTCTGTTCTGCAGGAGGGCGCGCGCCAGTTCCTCGTGAGCCTGAACATTTGCAGGGTCGTGCTTGAGGTAGTCCTGCAGATCCGACACTGCTTCCTGTGTCTTGCCCAGCCGTTGGGAAAGCACGCCGCGGGCATACTTGGCTTCCCAGAATTGTGGCTCCAGCTGGAGGGCCAGGTTGATCTGTTCCAACGCCCCGGCCTTGTCATCGATCGACAGTGCGACGGCCAGACGGAAATGCCCCTGCGTGTCATCGGGATGCTTCTTTGCGTACCACTCCAAGTCCCTCATCCCTTCTTTAACCCTCGAACTCAAGGTCAGGGAATATCCCCGCTCCCGGCGGGCGACATCATCATCAGGTTTGAGCTTCAGATACTTATCGTAAGCCGCCGCGGCATCGCCATAGAGTCCCAGTGTGCTGACCGTCTGGGCCATGAGCAGGAGGATGTCGGTACGTTTCGGTGCCGACTTGTTGGCTTCGACCAACAAAGGCAACGCCTGCATCTCCTTGCTGGAGGCCGCCAGTGTACGCGCCAGCCCCACAAGGCCATCGACATCCGCGGGTCTCAGCTCCAGTGCCCGTTGATAGACTGCCAGGGCACGCTCCAGGTGACCGGCCCGCAGAGCGGCGGTACCCAGGTTGTACAGCACTTCGAAGTTTATGGGGTCAGCCTGCAGCACGCGTGTAAAGGCGGACTCGGCATCTGAAAACCGCTCCATGTCCACGTAAGCCATGCCGAGGGCGAATGTGAGGCTCGGGTCTCCTGAGATCCGTGATTCAAGGCTGGTGAGGAGCTTCTGCGCTTCCTCTTTCTGACCGGATCCACAAAGCGCACGCACCCTCGACAACTGTACAGGGGCGGAGGCCTGCTCGGCGGGGGGCAGGCGATCCAGTCTGCTGAGGACTGCTGCGAAGTCTCTTTTTTGGAGAAGGATCTGAGCTAGTTGCAGGCCGGCATTGACATGGTGTGGATCAATAGTCAGGGCGCGGAGGAAAGCCTGTTGCGCCTTGTCGATCTCTCCTCTGGACGAGTAGTGATTTCCGAGGTTGTTCTGCAGAGTGGCGGAATCAGGCGCCTGCCTGATCGCCTTGAGGTAAAAGGATTCTGCTTCGGCGAAACGTTTTTGTCCGTCGAGGACGACACCCATCAGGCTAAGGGCGCGGATTTCCGAGGGATGGTCGCTCAGCAGGGAGCGGAGCAGTTTTTCGGCCTCATCGAGCCGCCCCTGCTGATATGCAGCCACGATCTGGTCGAAGCGTTGCGGGCCAGGTGACTGGGAAAAGAGGTAAACGGTCAGCAAACACGGGGTGAGTCCGGCAACGAGCAGTTTCATTGTTGCGGTAAGTATACTCCGTCCTTGGCGTCTTGGCGTCCTCGCGGTGGCCTTTTTAAAAAGCCACCGCAAAGACGCGAAGAATTCAAGGAATCTCAAAGGAGATTCCGGAACGGATACGCCGGGATCCTACCAGTAGAACTTCAGCGCCATCTGAACCTCGCGTGCATTGGAGCTGCTGTCAACCACCCCGAAGTTACCACCTTCCCACGTGCTGTTGGGTGCGCCGAACTGGGGATGGTTAAAGGCGTTGAAGAACTCGGCCCTGAATTCCAGGTGCATGCCCTCTCTGATGGAGTTGAAGTAGAATTCCTTCAGGAGCGACATGTTGGCAAGCGCGGTGCCCGGGGTCCGGACACTTCCGAGTGTGCGCGGTGCCGTTCCAAGTGTGTAGGGATCCGGAGTACTCACGACGTCGGGATTTGCGAAGTAGTTGTCGCGCCAGTCAGCGCCGGTGTTCCGGACCAGGGTTCCGGAGAGGTTGGGTCTCTGGGAACCGTAAGTGGGCAGGTTGATTCCGCCGTTCAGGGTGAGGCCGATCGGCTGTCCCGAAGTGAATCTCCAGATGCCGTTGGTCTTCCAGCCGCCCAGAATGGCTTCGACTACAGGATGCCAGTTTTTCCCGAAGGCCCTGTTTCGCCCGAAGGGAAGCTCAAATATGTAGCTGATTCCCAAGACGTGGGGCATATCGAACTGCGACAGCCCTCGCTCCAGTTTGTAATTGTTCGGATCCTGGAGACTGGTGGAACCTCCAAGCCACGTCACGCCGTCGTGCGTGACGGAAGCGTCGTCGATGGACTTGCTGAATGTATAGGTGCCCAGGAATTGGAGACCGTGAGAAAAGCGCTTTTCGACCCGCATCTGGAATGCGTGGTAGATCGAGTTGGCCACGGGGGGTGCTATGTCGTCGACACCCGTGAATTGTGGGTATGGCAACTGCAGCTGGGATTTCTGAATATATTCGCCTCCCACACCGGTGTTGGGATCTATGACTCCGTAAAACGGGTTCGGCACATAGGTCTGCAGATCTTCGATCTGGCTCAGAGAGTACTTTTCGATCTGTGGGCCCATGTGGTTAATCGCCGACGCGCCGCCGAAGTAGAGCTTGGTGCCTTTTTTCCCGACGTAATTGGCTTCGAGGATGATCCCCTGCGCCAATTCATGCTGAAG
>DASQID010000846.1:0-7791 GCA_035631775.1 Acidobacteriota bacterium | reverse complement strand
CGCAGGCGCGACGGTGCTCGCGCCAAAATGTTAATTTATTCTTGCGCCAGCCCTTAGTTAAAGATCGTCACCGGGACCTGCGCCTCCATCGCCATCTTCCCCGCCCATTCCACCGCCTCCGCCGGCTTCCTGCGCGGCTTCCTCGGCGATCTGTTCGATGTCTTCCCCGCCTAAGTCCTCACCCATCTCTTTGCCCATCTTCTTCATCCAGCGGGCAACGCTTCCAGGATCGTTTTCGTCCAGTCCGGAGAAGCTTGACGGGTCCGCAAGCGATTCGAGCCTTTTCTCTTCGGACTTTGGCATCGCGAAACGGGAGAAAAGTTGTTCGAGTTCGGTACTCTTGCAGTTCTTGCAGACAGGCTGAAAAGAGCTCGGTGATGTCACGAGGAAGCTCATCTTACGCCTGCACTTGTGACAAATGTATTCGTAGATAGGCATGGCAGATTTTTGAACTCGTGATCAGTTTAGCAGCTCGATACTGTGCCGCCACCCTGATTCTGACCGATACTCCGGTCAGTTGGCCGCGGCATCCGACAGAGCCTCATCAATATGTGCCCGGTCAAAGCCGACGATAACCTTGTCGTTTATGAAAAGGGCCGGCGTGGCCATTATGCCCAGGCGTCGCAGGTCACGAATCGCGTCCGGGGTCTTGCGAATATCGATTTCCTCGAACTGCACCCCTTTTGACGACAGATACTCCGTCGCTGCATCGCAGGCCGGTCAACCAGGTTGAGTGTAAACCTTTATCACGGTCCTTCCTCTCAAAGTATGAAGCTGATTTTACCATGCGACGAAGCCTCTGAGGGATTGACGATTTACGAATGACGATTGACGAATTGACCCGTAAGAGTTCTTTCACGGGCTCGGCGAACAATACCCCGGTGATAACGCAACGCCGCTTAAAGTCCTGTATCCCTGTCGTGCTTTTCAATCGTCAATCGTAATTCGTCAATTCAAGTCCGACGTCTATAGGCACCACTCTTTCCACCGGACTTTTCGAGCAGTCGGATCCTCTCGATCGTCGCCCCCCTCTGAACGGACTTAATCATGTCGTAGAGGGTCAGGGCTGCGATCGCAGCCGCCGTGAGGGCCTCCATTTCCACACCCGTCGGGCCTGCACAGGAGACACTCGAAACAAACCGGATTCCGGAGCCGCGGCTTTCGGTCTGGACATCCACGTGCGTCAAAGCGAGCGGATGGCAGAGGGGGATCAGATGCGGCGTTTTTTTGGCAGCCAGAATTCCCGCCAGTCGCGCAGTTGACAGTGGCTCGCCTTTGGGCAGTTTTCCGGCGCGGATCATCGAGAGCGTTTCACGCGAAAGCCGGACGAAGGATTCCGCCACTGCACGGCGCTGAGTTGCCGGCTTTTCCGACACATCCACCATTCTTGCTTTCCCATGTGAATCAATGTGAGACAAATGTTTCATAGCTTCCCCGATTTCCAGTCTCCTTAGGGCACGCGCAAAAACAAGATCACATTTTGGCACAGAACGTAGTCATGTGCGGGGGTCATCAGACCCGCCGGGAACACCTGTCTGATGACCGTGGCCACAGGACTCTTCTTTCGGCCTAGTTGTGAAGTTATTTTTGCCCGGACCCTTAGGGCTGGCGCAAGAATAACTTCACATTTTGCTGCTGGCCCGCAGGCGCGGCGGCGGGCGGGCATCTGCTTCGTTGCCGCTCCTCGACGATATACACCGATATCGCCTGCGTCGCGGCGCCTCGCATCTGCCCGCCCCAGGAGCGCCGCGGGCGCGAGAACGAACGTTTAGGCCGTCAACGAGCTTGACTCCGTTGAAAATAGTCCGGCAGCAGGAGTGCTTCGGCTGTTTCGCCGCCCTTCATAGAGTCGCGATCGGCGGGGAAGATCACCGCTGCATTCGCCCGCGCGAACCCGATGATATCGGCAGATCCTCTCCAGCGCAGAGGCTCAATCTCCCAGCCGACTTGCGCCATTCGGACCTGAGCCGGGAGGTAAGCTGTCCGGCCGGGAGATTGCTTCATGTCGCGAGTCAGAGCACCGTGAATTCTCGGCAACTCCGGCCTGGCGATTCCGCAGAGGCGGCCCAGGGCGGGACGAACAAAGTTTTCAAACGCGATAAAGGTCGACACGGGATTCCCAGGCAGGCCAAAGGCCAGCCGGTCACCCCTGCGGGCAAAGACAGTCGGCTTGCCCGGCCTCATCGCCACCCCGGCAAATAGTATTTTGAAGCCCACCTCATGAAGAACCTCTTTGACGAAATCATATTCACCCATCGAAACGCCACCCGTAAGAATCGTGACGTCCCGCGCCGAAGCCTGGGCCATGCGATCGCGCAGATTCTGTTTGTCGTCGCGGGCGATTCCTAGGTAATCAGCCTCGATCCCCATGAGACGCAGCTGTCCCCTGAGAGAGTGGGCATTCGAGTTCCGGATCTGACCAAAGTGCGGCTCCTCATGCACTTCGACCAGTTCGTCGCCTGTAGTCAACAGCGCCACCGAGGGTCGTCTCCAGACCATCACAGACTCGTATCCAAAAGTGGCCAGGACAGCAAGCTCGGACGGCCCAGCCAGTCTGCCGGCTTCAAGGACGATTTCACCTGATGCTGCCTCCGACCCGCGGGGCACTATGTTTTCACCCGTGTGCACGGGTTTCAGCACAGTCACCCGGCATCCATCGTCGGATCGCTTCGTCTGCTCAATGACCTGGACGGCGTCTGCATCCGCCGGTACCGGCGCCCCGGTCATAACCGACACAGCCCGCCCGGGGCGGAGCGTTGCCGCGCCTCCGCCGCCGGCTCTGCTTTCACCGGCAATTTCGAGGCTGACGGGAGCGCCCACCGTGTCGGCTGCACAAACGGCGTAGCCATCCATGGCGGAGCGGTTGAATGGAGGAACGTCACAGTTTGCGGTCAGATCAGCCGCCAACACGCGTCCCTGCACCGACTGGATGGAGACGCGCTCCGTTCCACGCGCCGGCAGGTTGCCAAGCACGATCTCCACTGCCTGTTCGACGCTGATCATGGCAGCATCCACTCTTGGTCCAGGCTGGATCCATGCTCAAGGGGGCAGCCTCCAGCCACGACACGCGCGCCGGGTTGATGACCGGCGCCACAAACGGTTCCCCCTAGAACAATGTGAGCGGCTATTCTTGCGCGGATCCTCAGTTCTCCTTGCGTCCTGTCTTCACCTCATCTTCCTCGAGTGAATCGGAGGCGAATTTCTTGAGTCCTTCGGCAAATTCCATCAACTTGGTATCCACACAGTAGTTGATCGATCCCTGCGGATAGCAGCCATTCAGTCGCTCGCCCGCTGGAACATCTGTGAGTATTTCGATTCCCTCATCGATGGTGCAAACCGGGTAAATATGGAACTTTCCTTTGGCAACGGCCTCAACCACGTCCGTGCGCAGCATAAGATTTTTGACGTTCTGCGACGGGATCATCACACCCTGATCGCCGGTCAGACCTTTCGCTCTGCATACTTCGAAGAAGCCCTCGATCTTCTGATTGACGCCCCCGATGGGTTGGATCTGGCCGTGCTGGTTGACCGAGCCGGTCACGGCTATTCCCTGCTTTATGGGAATTCCCGAGAGGCTCGACAAGAGTGCATAGATCTCGGTTGATGATGCGCTGTCACCGTCCACGCCCTCGTACGACTGCTCAAAGCAGAGACTCGCAGCCAGAGACAGCGGGCGTTCCTGTGCATATTTCGCTCCCAGGTAGCCGCTCAGTATCAGCACACCCTTCTCATAAATCCTGCCGCTCATCTTGCACTCGCGCTCGATATCCACCAGGCCGCCCTTCCCCATAAAGGTCTTGGCCGTAATGCGCGAGGGTTTGCCGAAGCGGAGGTCGCCGAGGTCGATCACAGCCAGCCCGTTCACTTGCCCCACCTCAGCACCCGTAACGTCTACCATGATCGTACCATCGGTGATCAACTCGCGCAGACGTTCCTCCACGAGATTGGATCGATAGCATTTCTCTTCAACTGCACGCCTGACATGCTCCACCGAAACGATGTTCGCCCCTGCTTCCCGTGCCCAGTAGCTGGCTTCACGGACGATGTCTGCGATGTCGCTGAAGCGTGCGGAGAGTTTCGTTTGATCGTCCACGAGCCATGCTCCGTACTCGATCACCTCCGCCACTCCCGAGGGATCGAAGTGAAGGAGCCCCTCGTCGTGGCAGCGGGAGGCAACAAAGGAGGCATAGTTGTGGAGGGCCGTTTCGTCCTTGCCCATTTCCGAGTCGAAATCCGCCTTGACCTTGAAAATCTTGCGGAAGTCCTCATCGAGGCAATAGAGGAGGTGATAGATCTGCTGGTTGCCGATCATGATGACCTTGACGCAAGCGGGAATGGGGCTCGGACGCATGGCGGCAACAGGAATGGCCCCATACTGTTCGCCCAGGTCTTCGATCCGCACCTCCTTGTTCTTTACCGTTCGTTTGAGGGTCTCCCAGACGCCAAAATTCATGAGCACATCGTGGGCGTTGACGACGAGATAGCCGCCGTTGGCCTTCGCGTAGGATCCGGAGCGGATCATGGTGAAGTCCGTGAGGAGGGTTCCATATTGGGCGCGCCGCTCGATCCTTCCGAAAACATTGTAGAAGGTGGGATTTGTTTCGATTACCACCGGGGCTCCGTGCACATCGGTGTTGTCGACTACAACGTTCACCTTGTATTTGAGGAAGGGGTCGATACCCGCCTCCAGCTTGACGACCTGGGCCTGTGCAGGATCCTGTTTCTGGCTGTCTTCCATGAAATCCTCGAGGTGCGAGAGTATGTAATCCTGCACATCCTCGAGATAGACAATCACCTGGGGGTAGCCTGTGTGTTGCTCCTTGATGCCGTCGATTCGGACGCCGACGACGTAGAGGCCGACACGGCGCTGCAGCTCATTCACCTTGTCACGGCTGGCTTTGTTCACGTCGCGGACCTGTCGCAGAAAGGCATTGATGTCGTCCTGCAGGCCCGTACGGCGCTTCTCGATGGCCTTCTTGGATCCTTCACCCAGCGCTTCGAACTGCTCGGGCGGCAACGGCTTGCCATCGATCACGGGCACCAGCGACACTCCCAGTTTAGTCACTTCGATCATGAAACCTTGCACGCGCGCCTTCTCCTGAAGCTGCTCGAACAATCCCTGCTGTTGCGCCTGATTCTCCTGGATCAGGGCATTCATGCTTTGCTCGTATTCCTTGGATTCGAATGCCTTGGGGATTTCGCTCTTGAGCTGTCGCACCAATTCACTCATTTCCGCCTTGAGGATCTTGGCCGTTCCCGCCGGCAGATTGAAGACGGTCGGGGAGTTGGGATCCCGGAAGTTGTATACGTAGCACCAGTCATCGGGAGTCGGCATGGTTGCTGCAATCTCATCCAGAAACATCTTGATTACCGTCGTCTTGCCGGTCCCGGTCAAGCCGCTTACATAGATGTTGTAGCCTGGCGAAGAGATGTCGAGTCCAAAGCGGATGGCCCGGACAGGACGCTCCTGCTCCACGATGCCCTTGAGCGGCGGGATATCGGCAGTTGACTCAAACGTGAAAATGGCCGAATCACAGCTCCAACGCAGGTCAGAAGGATCCAGTTCCTTTACATGGAGGGTCATAGTGCGCCTCGATTAATATTTATGAAAATCTTCCATACCGACATTTTTCGAATGACGAAGTGCGCCCGCCCTTTGAATTTATTCGTCATTCGTAATTCGTTATTCGTAATTTGCAGCTGCCGGCAGTCATTTAACAGGACTTGCTCGCATCACGGTGCCGCTACCGTTTATAGCCAATCTTGCGCAGGAACTCTCGTCTCGCCCGGACGTCCTGTTCCGTCTCAACCCCTTTCGGCGGATATCCGTCGATGACACCCAAGATGCCCCGGCCTTGCTCTGTTACCGCAACTATCACTTCAAGCGGGTTTGCCGTTGCGCAGATTACGTGGCAGACCTCAGAGCATGCTTTGATCGCGTTCAAGACATTGATCGGAAATGCATCCCTGATCAGAACGAAAAATGCGTGTCCGGCTCCCACACTGATGGCGTTTTCCGCCGCGGTCTTTCTCAAATCCGGGTCATTTCCTTCTACGCGAATCAGGCAAGGTCCTGAAGCCTCGCAGAATGCGATGCCGAATTTTGCGTGGGGACAACTTGTAGTCATGATCTCGTAAAGGTCCTCGGCAGACTTGATGAAGTGGGTCTGGCCGACAATGATGTTGCTGCCTTCAGGAACGGATAGCCTGATGTTCGTGAATTCCATGATTTCCCTCCCAGTTTTTCGGTCAGGAAGCATAATCTATACTCTGCCATTAATTGCACGAATTGCGCGAAACAAAAAAGCATCCCTTGGCAGGGAATTCCTTAGGGCTGGCGCAAGAATATTCTTGCCCCGCAGATGAGGAGCACCTGCAGCAAGTTCGCAGTTCGCGGTTCGCAGAGGCTAACCGGCAGACTGCGAACCGCGAACTGTGAACTGTGAACTTCTACAAGAGGAGACCCCATGTGCGGAATTGTCGGATACATTGGACCGAAGCAGATCGTTCCGGTAATTCTCGAGGGGCTGAAAAAGCTGGAGTATCGGGGCTATGATTCGGCAGGAATTGCGGTGGTCAGCAACGGGAACGTCCTGGTGCGACGGTCCTCCGGAAAACTATCCAACCTGGCGAAATCTCTCGCCGGCGATCCGCTCGACGGAGAATATGGAATCGGTCATACGCGCTGGGCAACGCACGGCCGTCCAACCGAGGAAAATGCACACCCCCACCGCGATTGCACAGGCAGGATCGTCGTTGTGCACAACGGCATCATCGAAAACTACCTGGAGCTGAAGACGCGGCTTCAGGAAGCAGGACACCATTTCGCGACCGAAACAGACACGGAGGTCATTGCCCACCTGGTAGAGTCGCTTCTTCCGGGCAGGTCCTTGCCCGACTCGGTCAGCGCGGCTCTTCTACAGATGCGGGGCAGTTACGCGCTGTGCATCATCTCGGCGGACAGCCCGAAGACGATTGTGGCGGCGCGCAGCGGTCCACCGTTGATTCTGGGGGTGGGTCAAGGCGAATTGCTCGTGGCTTCGGATGTGCCCGCCCTGCTTGAGCACACCCGCAATGTGTATTTTCTACGGGATGGGGAGATGGCCGTGCTCACCCCTGATGGAGCCCGCCTTCTGGACTTCGAGGGTGCTCCCCTACCCTTGAATCCTCAGGAAATCAAGTGGACCCCCGAAATGGCCGAAAAGGGCGGCTACCGTCATTTCATGCTCAAGGAGATCCACGAGCAACCGAGGGCAATACAGGACACCATAGTCGGCCGTATATCCCTCGATTCGGGGCAGGTGTTTCTGGAGGAGGCCAAGCTGTCGGAGGACCTTCTGGCCGATATCCAGCGCATCCACATCGTTGCGTGCGGCACATCGTGGCATGCAGGCCTGATCGGCAAGTTCATGCTGGAAGAGCTTACGCGTCTGCCGGTGGAAGTGGACTACGGGTCCGAATTCCGCTATCGGGATCCCATTCTGGATTCGCGCTCTCTGGTCATAGCCATTAGCCAGTCCGGCGAGACTGCAGACACGCTGGCCGCCGTGCGCGAAGCGAAGGCGAAGAGGGCTCGAGTCCTCTCCATCTGCAATGTGGTTGGGAGCATGCTGTCCCGGGAGAGCGACGGTACCATCTTTACCCGGAGCGGCCCGGAGATTGGCGTTGCCTCCACCAAGGCGTTCACCTGTCAATTGGTCGTGTTGTTCCTGCTGGCACTCCGCCTGGCACAGGTTCGCGGAAAGGTAGAGCCGAAGGCCGCGACAGACCTCTTGGCGGAGCTTACACGAC
>DASQID010000845.1:0-6459 GCA_035631775.1 Acidobacteriota bacterium | reverse complement strand
TCCCCACCTGTAAGTCCCGGAAAAGGTCTTTCCCGTGCAGCTGCACATGGGAATGAAAGTGTCCCAGCCCGCATCCCAGGCGGGGTGTGCAGAAGCTTCGTTAATTTTGATGAGCACAGGACGGGCAGGATCGCCGAACTGGTTTTGCCAGACAATTCTGACCTTGTCGCCGTCCACCTGGTAGCGTCCGACCCAGTTCTTTGTAGGATTACTTTGAGGCCGATAATGCTCGAAATCAAAGCCCAGCATCCCCTCCTGAGGAATGCCGTAAACCATTAGCCCGTCCGGATAGAAAATATATTGTTTGTTGGTGGGCCTGCCATCGGCGCCGCCTGTACACACGTAAACTCCTTGCAGTTCGCCCAGAGGCAATTGCCGTGAAGAATCACGGGGAGATTTCGGAGGGTCACCGGGAGCTTTCATGGCAGAGGGCGTATCTTCGAAGCTCAAGTCGTCAAGAAAGGCCATGAACGTGTCGAGGTATGCATCGTAGGTAGAGTCGGAGGCGGGAAGATCGCTCAAAAAGGCGACCCCCTCGAATCGTTTCCCATACTGGATGCCTACAAGGTAGAGGTTCCATTGTTTACTGTCTTTGTCGGTGGCCAACGCTGTCATGATGTAGGCGTCGTAGTTTTTTTTTGAGTGCAGGGGCATAGCCTTGCCGCCTTGCGGAATTCGGTAGGCTTTCTGAATGCCAGTCAGGAACTCGTTGAATGACTCTTGCAGATTACCTTGGAGGTCGCTGGCAGCTAACGCGATGTAGGTTGCAGTCCCGGGGCGCGACGCCGGCGCAACAAGGAGCATTGCATCCTCTTTCTGTACGGGATTCCAGCCGTTGGGCACCTTGAAAAGGAAGTTGCCGAACTTGGTGTGTGTGGCATCTTGGCCCTCAAGACCCGTGGCGAGGACCAACAGCGTCAGCAACGCAAATGAGTATCGGATTAAGCTTGGAACCTTCATTGTTCCTCCTTTGAGGCCTCGCGATAAGTGCGGCGGTGGCTACCGCACCTCGAACGCCCAAACCGAGTCGAAGATGAGTCCATCGCCAACGTTCTGCGCGATGCTGCTGCCTGAGAACTTTTTGTTTTTGTTCACCGGGCGCAGCGCTATTCCATACTCGCCTGCCGCGAGTGTTGCCGAAGGCTGCACGTGGTAATTGCCATCCGAGACCCTTTCTACTTGCGAGGCAATGCGCTCTTCCACGAATGAGGAATACATGCCCCAATCGGCCGCCGCAGTTTCCATGGCGTCTTGCTTTGCCTGCGTTGCACCGACCAGGCGGAAATTGTTCGGAGTCGGTTCGAGCTTCAAGAGCACCGGCTCGTACTCGGCCGGGTTGATTCCCGGGATGCTCTCATAGTGAACGTCAAAGGACGGTTGATTCGTGTGGAGCACCATTTCCGCCTTTTGTCCGGGCAAGGCCCAAACGTCGGTAACAGTAGGCTTGTGATGCGACATAAATGTTTGTGCAAGAGTCGTCATCGGAGCGGCCATCGGCATCATGTTTATTCCTGCAGGATTGCCTTTCATTGCGGCTGAGGTGGCTGCCGTCATGGCCACGGAATTAAGCGCTTGCGTCAGTGCGCCGCTTTGCGCCAGTGCGCTCAGAGTCGACACCTTTTCTTTTGTCTGGGCAACCTGCGTTCGAGAAGGCGTTAAATTTTGCTTCGCGGCGCCCTGTACCAAAGCGACCAACGGCAAGTTCGGATTCGCCGCGGGCGCTGCTTGGGCTTGATTCATGGCTTGCTGAAGCGCTTGCTGAAACGTCGCCTGCGGCGCCTGGGCCTGCGCCCCCGCCTGAGCTGCTGCTCGCTGCTTTCCTGCCGCCGCGATCATGGCATCCAGAACTCCTGGCTTGACGCCCGCTTGATTCAGCTTCAGCAGAGCCGCGGCGGAAACGTCAAAACTGGAGTCTTGCGATTGAATGGCACTAATGATGGTGTTGTCAGCCAAATGTCCTTTGACCATAGCAACGACGTCATCATTTGTCAGTGGCTTCGTGGGACTCTGACCTAGCGCCATTCCCGAGAAAATCAGGCAACTCAAGGCTGCCAAAACTGCGCTCTTCCTTAGCATGGGCTGTCTCCTATAGAAAGGAAGCTCGGTCGCCGTGGGAAAGCCCAAACGGCTGACTCAAGTGCTTCTCCCGTTCTTCTATAGGCAATAGCGAAATTCGGGGGAAAAGTGGCCCATGTCAGCCTCGAAGCTTTCTGGCTAATGCCGCACTAAATTCCATACGATCACAACCTTTTCCCCATCCCGGCCCGAACTCTCCTGGTGCCCATTGATTATGTCGGGGTGTTTGGGATCCAAGTCTCCTTCGGCCTCTGGAGTCGGCAGGCCAATCGTAATGGTTTGTGGCGAAGGAGAGTACGTATCAGTTTTGGATTCTCCACAGCCGGAACGGGTGGTTACGCTCTGTTGTTTGTGGGTTCCGTTGTTGGTGAAGTCTTCGCCTGGCGCGAGGCCGATGCTGACCCGATAGTGCATTGAGCCGTCGGGAGACGTAAAGATGCTGACCATGGCAATTGCGCGGTAGGACGATTTGCCGGTTAATTCTTCACTGGATTCGGAATGGCTGTCTAGGGTATAGGTCACGATATTGGAAGCGCGGTGACAATCATCGATCGATTCCGCATGAGATTGCGAAGTATGGGTCTGTATCGAATGGCCTGACAAGAGCGCGGTTTGCGAGTAGCCATCATCCGCTAGGCTTCCATCAAGCGTAACTACCGACTCGGTATCAACCCTCCACGTCGAGGTCGATATTGATTTTGTGCGATTGTTATTGACGATGTTTGGAGGGAAACTGGGCGCATAAATATGCGTGTATCTAATCGTCCCGGTCCAGGCTCCGTTCGCAACCCAGTCTTCAACAGGAAATGGAAAGACGCCATCAATGTTCCAGTGCATGCGAAAGATGGTCTCGGCGATAGCTCCGGAGACGCCGCCCAGCAGATCGCCAGAACTGATTCCCAGCCCTGGTCCAACTACGTCTAGTAATTCGCCCAACATTTTGTCCGCTTCTGACGCATTCTTGTATTTGACGTCGACTGCCACTGCAAATTCCTTCAATACGGGCTTTCTTTTTGTATTGGTCAGGTTTCTGGGTTGAGGATTGCCTGTCACCTTAATACTTGTCTTTCCATACTTGTCCGTTTCCTTGTTCCAGGTTGAACCCTCTGCCCCTCCTCCATTGTCGAAATAAACCAAAGCATTCTTGCGAGCTTCCAATAACCCGGCAGGGTCATTGTGGTATGTTCCAGGAAGAGGGAAGCCGCCTTCAGTCAAACGCCAAGCTACGCCCACTCCTTTTGCCGCTCCTCCATTGGGTAGGCTGCCGAAATCGAGTTTTTCACGGTGCAGCAAAGGGCGGAGACAATTGGTCAACGCTGACTTGTCGATATCGAACCAGACTTTGGCTGTCAGCGTGCGCGTTTCACCCGGTTCCGTGTTGTCCGTGCGAATTAAAACATTATTATTGTCGGCGCGAACGGGAGCATCCGGTGGCTTCGGTGGGTCCATTGTGACTTCCACATACATGTTTGCATAAACCCAGATGACCCTGAGAAATGCCAGAACCGCGTTTGCCCCGCCTACGGGGCCACCAATACCCTCTTGCTTCTCAAAATCAAGCAGCTTTTCCCATTCTGTTGTTTTGATGATCGCGTTCAAATCCATGATGTTGTCCCCGATCTCCCCGAGGTCGCAGGGCGAGTCGGCCCCCCCTTCTAGCGCGGCTGTGCGCAGGAGCCGAAACGCGGGAGTTGGATGGAACACTGCTGGTTGAAAGTACGCTGGTCGGTCCGTATCTCGGTGGGCAGACGAGTGGACTGTGGGTGCCGCCGCAGGTTTTCTCCGGCTCACCATATCTCCGTACAATCGCTCAACAATCAGACTTGTCTGAATGGAATCTAGCTGCACGATGGCAGGGTCGAATTTCCCCGACGACAGGTCATAACTAGGTGAGGATTGCTTTCCCATCTCGACGATAAGCCGAGCCCAGAAACGCAAGGGTTGCTCACCCTGGCTCGCCTTCACAATGCCGTCGGACAGGACGTCGCTTAAAGGCACCTTTTGAAAGGCAGGGACGGTCTTGCCCAAGATCAAACTAAGGTCCGCCAAGGAAATCTGCCAACCATCATTGTAAAGTTTGGCCATGGCAGATACGGAGAAGGTGTCAAAGGCCATTCCCTGGCTGGCATCTGCGGGTTTCACAACGAGCTGACCGCCTGGGGCGCGAATGCCGAAGCCAGCCATCTGCAGCGCGGTCAGCAGGGCGGCAGTGGATTGTTCGTCGCGCGCGCCGATTTTCTTCGCGAGATCCGCCGCAATCTGATCGGGATCACCGGCGGGAATGGGCAATGGATCAGGAAGATGCCCACTCCGGAAAGCTTCGGCCATGGGTCGGCGGCGGATTGGCTTTGGCGCAGCGGAATACCCTCCCTCAGGGGGATCTGCGGGAAGCTGGTGGACTTGGTCAATGCGGCTTAGCAGATCACGATAATGCAGTCGCAAAGTCAGGGCATAGCGCGCCGACAGCAGAAACAGCACGATCATAACAACATATCGGATTCGGCGAATGAGTCGTGACATGGGCAATCCCTTCTAAGCTGCGCTGGTAACACTTGATGCAGCTGCTTTGGCCGCGATTTGGAAGAATCCCGCGGCAATTTGCGATGTTTCCTGAAGGAATCCAGCCCATTTCTTGGGGGAAAGTCGCTTACCCTGACCGATGGCGTTCTCGTAATAAAAAACGAGCCATGATCCTGCTCCTTCAAGGCACAACCTCTCGTTACGGCACGCGCTCCCAAGGAAGGTCACGAGCTGAAGATCGAACAAGGAGGAGATTGACGCTTTGTCTTTCCCTGTCAGAACCAGACGTTTAATGAATCCCGGCTGGCCTAACACCTCGACTCGATCCCGTGACTTGCTCATTAGACCTTTTTTCTTCAGGGCAAAACTCGGAAGCTCGTGTTGCAGGCTGGAAAAAGCGGCGACGGTCCGGATCCTGGTGACAGTTGAGGTGCCGCCTTCAGGATCGCTCATTTCCTGGTCGTATAGATAATCGAACATCAACGCGCGTAGCCCGGACGCACTTCCTTCCATGACATTGTCGACTCTTGGGTTGGTCTTCCCGGCGAAGAAAGGAACGTCAGGCAGCTTTAGGCGCCCCGCATGAAGCGTCCAGTCCAGCTGCTTCGCGACTTCACTCAGGGCCTGCCTACGCCGCCTCGAGAAAAGGACCACCCACGTGATGCGAATGCCCACGACCAGCGCGAGAACGATCAGGCCCAGCAATATCTCCTTCATTGCATTTGACCTCCTGGCTCCATAAGCGGAAAAGACCGCGAAAATGGCCCACATCACCTCACCCGCAAAGGCACCGCTTTATTTGAAGGAAGCGGTGCACCGCATGAACTATGGGCCACTTTCCCGGCCGTTTTCGCTTACTTGAGGTAGTAGGGAGGTCGCGATCCATGACCAACGTGTGCCTGAACCGGAATCACCTAAACCCCTTGCAACAAAACAGGAAACTCTACGGAAGAGTTTTGCGCGTGACGGCGCTTGCGCTGTTGCTCTGCGTCGTCTCGTCGCCCGGAGGACGAGCACAAGACGGGCTGCCCACTCACAAGCGGTTCACCAACCAGGATGTCATCACCATGGTCCAACTGGGGCTGTCCGACGATCTGGTCATTGCCAAGATTCGCGCGGCCGCCGCAAAAGGAGCCGATTCGGTAAGCTTTGATACGGGTCCGGGTGGTTTGAAGGCTCTTAAGGACGCAAGCGTTTCCGACGCTGTGATTTCGGCGATGATCAGCCCGGCTCCTTCTGCTCCGGTTGTTCTTAATGCCTCCTCTCCAGTGACTATCGATCCAAACTTGCCCCCGCCCGAAGTGGGGGTCTATTGGAAAGATGGAAGCAGTTTTGTTCTCATCCAGGGGCAGACGCTTACGAACATGAAGGTAGGCGGAAAGGCCGGCTCCATGTTCACGAATGGTATGAGAAACATGCACTGGGACGCCTTCATCGAGGGACCAAGATCGAAGAAGACTGTCAGGGAACGACGCCCGACGTTCTATCTCTACGTTCCAGATGGGAACGATGCGTCCGATTACGTTCTGATCGAATTAAACCGCAAGGGAAACCGGCGGGAATTCCAGGTCGGTTCGTTTGGTGGGATTACGGGCGGCAAATCCGGTATCAAACGCGACAAGGAGGTGCCTGTGACGGCCGAACACGTTGGAATCAGAACCTACCGCCTCACTCTCAATGCAGAGCTGAAGCACGGCGAGTATGCCTTCTTCATGGGCACGGGACAAACCAACACCATGTCATCCCGGCGCTCCGGTGGCGCGGCATCCGGGCGAATCTACGATTTCAGCATTCCTGAATGAATTAGGAGTAAGGCCTTTGCAAACGAATCAGTTGTTTACCGTCAAATTTAACGCCTGAAGG
>DASQID010000844.1:0-1636 GCA_035631775.1 Acidobacteriota bacterium | reverse complement strand
GCAGAACCGTGAAAGGAGCTTCGTCGATTAGTCGACCCAGATCCGGTCCCTGCACATGGCCGACGAATTCGACGTTACGAAGCCCGAGTTCTTGGGCGAGACCCTCAAGTTTCGGATGAAGCGGCCCGTCTCCCGCGATCTTCAACCGTATGCCCACCAACCGCGACATGGCGTGCAGCAGGTCCGAGATTCCTTTCTCCGCCGAGAGTCGCCCAAAATAAAGGACGGGTGCATCGTCGTTCGCAGGAGCGGCCGGATCCTCGTTCACCCGCTGAAAATGCGGAAGAATGTCGATCTTTTCCCCCGGCCATCCGTACTCCACCAACTTGTCGCGCACGAACTGGCTGGGAGCCAGAAACCTGTCCACGCATTTCTCATAGGTCCGCAACCAGCGGTGAACGTAGGCCTGGGTTGCCAGCACCGCGCCGGCAGCACGTCCGCCGGAATAGCATCCCTGGCTGACTGCCCTCCAGAACCGTCCACCTCGGCAACGCTCGCAGGCTCGCCCATTGGCCACCAGGTTGTAGTTGGGACAGAGCAATTGAAAATCGTTCAGGTGGTACAAGACCGGAACCCGCTGCCGCTTCAGCTCCCACAGAATTGACGGAGACAAGTGATGGTAGATGTTGCGTACGTGCGCGACATCCGGGCGGAACTCCTCGATCAACGAACGAAGACGTTGCCGAGCGGTTCGCGAATAGATCGAGTGTGCCGCCAGCCGAGTGCGTTGCCACAGGCTGTGCTCTTCGCTCTTGAAATCGACCGCCGGCAGAAAAAACCGGCCGTAAGTCGATGGCTGGCCGCGCGGATCGGCCCTCGAGAACAGCGCAACTTCGTGTCCCTCCTCCCTCATCAGTTGCATCAGCTCAAACAAGTAGACCTCGGTGCCACTAAAAGGGAAGTTATATTTGTTGCAGTACAAGATTCTCATCTGTAGGACTCCGCTCTGCTCCGGCCACCTGCTCGAGAAACAGATCGCCCAACCGCTCGAGATTCTTTCTCTGATTGAAGTACATCCGCACATGTTGCCGGGCGGCCAGGCGGACCGCGCCAAGTTCGCCCAACGATCCGCAAATCTGTTGAGCGCGCCAGACGAATTCCTCCAGGGCGCCGGCCTTGTACAGGAAGCCGGTCTTCCCGTCGACCACCAGTTCAGGGATTCCAGTGATGTCGGGCGCGAGCACCACCTTCTCGAACGCCATGGCTTCCATCAGCACCAACGGGACCCCTTCGCTATGGCTGGTCAGGACCGCGAGGTCGGCCTCGGCGTAGTACCGGAAAAGTTCGCTGCGCGGAACATGGCCCAGCAGTGTCACCTGGCCGCCCAGCTTCAATTCGTTCATAAGGAATTCCAGTTTTCGTCTCTCCGGTCCCTCACCCGCGATCCAGCAGCGAAAGGGAGTGCCACACTCGCGCAGGAGAAAGCAGGCCTGCAGAAGGAAGACGTGATTCTTTACCGGGTGCAGGCGTCCGACCGAGAGCAGCAAAGGCGGAGCCTGCGACTTATTCGTTTTCAGTGGTAGGGCTGTGGTCGCCGGGCCTTCGACTCCCAGGTGCTGCACGTGCACTTTCGCCAAATCGACCTCTGGGTAGTGAGCGGCAATGTGACGCCGGTTGAATTGGGAAACGGTCAAGC
>DASQID010000843.1:0-10565 GCA_035631775.1 Acidobacteriota bacterium | reverse complement strand
CTCCTCGACGATATACACCGATATCGCCTGCGTCGCGGCGCCTCGCATCTGCCCGCCCCAGGAGCGCCGCAGGCGCGACGGTGCTCGCCCCAAAATGTGAATTTATTCTTGCGCCAGCCCTTAGCCCCAACCAAAGAAGTTTGGCGTTCCTTCGCGCTTAGACGCAAAAGCGCCAAGACAGTGTTGTATCCCTGTCGAAGCGGCGAGGATTTAAAAGCATTGCAGAAGGAATATGGCCTGACCTATTCAAAGCGCAGCGCTTCGATTGGATTTGACCTGGCGGCGCGATTGGCGGGAACAATTCCGGAGACTACGCCTATTACCAGGGAGAGCCCGAATGCCAACGTGATGGAAATCCAGGATATCGGGATCTCTATATCTGCAATCCACTTTGCAGTCACTGGACCAGCGATCCCCAGAAGGATACCCGCAGTGCCTCCGGCTGAAGCCATGAGGACCGATTCCGCGAGGAACTGATAAAGGATCTCCCGCCTGCGAGCTCCAACGGCCATCTTCAACCCGATCTCGCGCGTCCGCTCGGTGACTGTAAAGAGCATGATATTCATAATGCCTATTCCGCTGATAATCAGCGACATCGTGCCCACCAGGAAGAGAACGACAGTAAGAGCCGTTCCAATCCTCCCTGCCGCCCGCAAGATTTCAGCGAGGTTTTCGACTCGATACAAGGCGCCGGATCTGTGCCGTGTTTCCAGAAGTTTTCTGATGCTCTCGGTGACGACCGGCACGAGATTGCGGCTTGTAGCGGAAGCGTAGATCGTATCCAGCTTATCGGTGCCGTAAAAGTTCCGCATGATCGAGTGAGGGATGATGATGGAATAATCCGAGATTTCCGATGCACCGAACGTCTCGACCCCCTCTTCAAAAACGCCAATCACGTCGAATCGAACCTGCAAGCTGCCTATCTTCCTGCCCTTGACGTCCAATGAGCCCAACAGTCCTCGGGCGAGGGCCGGGGTGAGCACACAGACCTTGTTGAACGAACGCTCGTCGGATGAGTCAAAAAAACGCCCGGAGAGTATGCGCAGGTTTCTCACCCTCAGGTAATCCGGGGTTGTGCCAAGCACTACAATCTCACGCTCCCGTCCTCCTAGCATCAGCCTGTCATGGTCGACCACGATTCCCGTTGCATACGCCACGCCGGAAAGCTCCTGAATCGCATGAAGATCTCCCAGCGTCAAATCGTCCGAGAGCGTTTTCGCCCCGGACACCGTGCTGCGGGCCTCATAGTACAGGTAAATGAGATTTGAACCTACGCCTTGAATTTGCTGCAGAATATACTCCCTTCCCGTCAACGCAACCGTTACGACCAAAATGATGGATGCAGTGCCGATGACCATCCCGAGCATGGTGATTCCTGCGCGCATCTTGTTTGCGTTAAGGCTGTCGTAAGCGAAATTGACAGTCTCCGTGATGTTCACGGCAGTTCCTCCAAGCCTGTTATCGGACGCAGAAAAACGCCGCCTCACAGACGATCTGCTGTCGTGTCCGAGCGCGGCTCTTTATCGCCCAACAGAGGTCTATTTTACCGCCGGCGAACCGGCGTTGCGATAGATATCCGGCCAGCCGCGACGCATCCAAGGACGGTGGTTGGAATGTGTAGTGGGAGGCGGGGCGTTGGATTGTGAATAGTTCATGTTAATCACAAACAGACCGAATCTTATTGTGAAGTGGCAGCCGGCGGGGTGCTGCCCCGCGTCCCTGGAGACACCTTCATTGGTGCTGGGGCCGGCAATCAGGTGCTTGCCGTGATTCCCAGCCTGGATCTGATTGCGGTCCGCTTCGGGGGAGACATCATCGGCGGAAATCTCTGGGGCGGCATCGAGCAGCACCTGCTGAATCCGTTGATCGACTGCGTCCAGTAAATGGCGCCCGGATCGATTTGACGCGCAGCAAGCACAAAAAGCATACTACCCGGGGCGGAATCTCAACAATGGAACGGCTCTTGATTCCGGTGTCTTACGGAGTCATGCCGCTCCGGCTCATGGCGTCCGCATTTCACAGACACATGGAGAAGCGAGTATGAGAATAGGGAAGGTACCTGACGACGGGCAGCTCCGGGGAATATCGCGCCGTAGTTTTCTGAATACGGCTGCGGCCGCCCCTGGAGCTTTTGTGATTGTCCGACGCGACGTCTTGGGTGGTAAGGGCAGGGTTCCCCCGAGCGACAAACTCAACATTGCGGGCGTCGGAATCGGTGGACAGGGGGCTTGGGACCTCGGCCAGGTGAACACGGAAAACATTGTTGCCTTGTGCGATGTAGACTGGGACTATGCGGCCAGGACTTTCAACCGCTATCCCGATGCCAAGAAATATCGTGATTTCCGGGAAATGCTTGAGAAGGAAAAGAACATTGACGCCGTGGTCGTTGGTACTCCGGACCACGTACATGCAGTTGTATCGATGATGGCGATTAAACTCGGCAAACACGTGTACTGTGAGAAGCCGTTGACACGTACCGTTCAAGAAGCCAGGTCAATCGGCAAGGCAGCTCGCGAAGCCAAGGTGGCCACGCAGATGGGTAATCAGGGGATGGCCTTCGAGGGCAATCGACTGATTACCGAATGGATCGAAGACGGCGCCATCGGAAAAGTACACGAGGTTCACGCATGGTCGGACAGGCCGACCCACTCCGGCAAAAAACCATTATGGTGGGCGCAGGGGATTGACCGGCCGGCCGAGACTCTACCGGTGCCGGCCTCCCTGGATTGGGATCTGTGGTTAGGGCCGGCGACATTCCGGCCGTACAACCCGGCCTACGCACCATTCCGGTGGCGTGGTTGGTGGGATTTTGGTTCCGGAGGGTTGGGCGACATGGGCATACACAATCTGGCACCGATATTTTCAACCCTGAAACTGGGTGCCCCGACCTGCGTTGACGCCTGTTCCACCGCTGTCTATGAAGAATCACTGCCGCTTGCGTCCATCGTCCATTATGAGTTTCCTGCGCGAGCGGATCAGCCGCCTGTAAGGTTGCATTGGTATGATGGTGGGATGATGCCCCCGCGCCCAGATGAGCTGGAGGAAGGGGAGAATCTGAACCGCGAGGATGGGATTATTTTCGTTGGTGACAAAGGCAGGATGCTCGTGGAAGGTTGGGGAGGTAACAACCCGCGATTGATACCCAAATCCAGAAACGAGGAATACGTTCGACCGCCAAAGATTCTTCCACGATCGATCGGGCATCACAAGGAATGGCTCGAGGCCTGCAAGAGCAACACGCCAACCCGCTCCAACTTTCCCGACTTTGCCGGCCCACTGACAGAAGCGGTCTTACTCGGTTCAATTTGTGTTCGCATGGGTGGTGAGAAGCTGATGTGGGATTCTGAAAACCTGAAGGTTACAAATCTGTCCAAGGCTAACGAATACATCCATTATCCTTACCGTAAAGGATGGAACCTGTAACGGACAGCGGTGTCAGGTTCTGAAAGTTTCATTCTTGCCGGCACTGCTCTTACGGCGGCGCCAGGGGGCAAGATGAAGATATCAAGACGTGACACCTCACGAAGGAGCCTGGGGGAACATGTCGCACAAGGGAAGGGTCAAGGTGGGAATCATAGGTTCCGGATTTGAGGCCGATATACATGCCGAATCGTTTCGCTTGATGCCGGATGAGGCGGAAGTCGTTGCCGTGGCTTCCCCCACTCCGGGCAACGCCAAAAAACTGGCGGACAAGTACAATATTCCTCGTGTTTTCACAGACTACAAACGAATACTCGCCGAACCGGATGTCGAGATGGTAACAATCACGGCGCCGAACCACCTCCACGCGCAGATGACCATTGATGCGGCCGCGGCAGGCAAGCACGTGGTTTGCGAAAAGCCGCTTTGCGTGACGCTGGAACAGGCCGACATCATGGTCGAGACTTGCCGGCGGAAAGGCGTGCTGCTCTTATATGCAGAGGAGCTTTACTTCACGCCAAAATACATCAAGGCCAAGCAGATGGCCGACGAGGGTGCCTTTGGCAAAGTATATCTGGTAAAACAAAGCGAAAAACACTTTGGTCCACACTCGCCCTGGTTCTGGAACGTGGAACTATCAGGGGGCGGCGTATTCATGGATATGGGGTGTCATGGAATTGCCTTCTGTTGGTGGTTTCTGGGCCGGCCGAAGATAAAGACCGTTTATTGCCACATGGCTACTTTCGTGCACAGGGAGAAGACCCGCGGGGAAGACGACGTCGTATGCGTCCTCGAATTTGAAAGCGGAGCACTCGGCGTCGTGGAGGACAGTTGGGCTCGCCGCGGCGGCATGGAAGACCGGATTGAAGTGTACGGCGAAGGCGGGGTTACGTACGCCGACCTGCACATGGGTAACGCGTTGCCGACATTCAGTGAGTACGGATACGGATACGCCGTTGAAAAAGCACCGTCCACCAGAGGATGGAGCTATCCGGTCTTTGAGGAGCTATGGAACTACGGGTTTCCTCAGGAAATGCATCATTTCGCACGGTGCGTGCGTGGAAAAGAATCCCCGATGGCCACAGGTGAGGATGGCCGGATAGTGCAGGAAGCGCTGTATGCAGGATATGCCTCGGCCGGTGCCGGCTGTAGGATCAAGTTGCCGTTCCGACCCGAGGGTGTACGCCTGCCTGTGGACCTCTGGCTCAAAGGAAAGCCCGCCGTGGCATAGTCCGTAGTGCCCGCCAAATGCGTTTCCTTGGGGGAGTCAGTGACCTGTCGGAACTAATTGCGGATTGCGGGTTCTCACCTTGGTTTTATCGTTTGTCAATCCGCAATCATTGAGGTGTGAGGGAAACTATGGCAAAAATTGATGTCAGAGTCTTATCCGACCAGGAAATCCAATCCATTCATGACACCGCACTCGTGATACTCCGGAACACAGGGGTACGTGTCCGGCACGATGGGATGCTGAAGCTTCTGGCCGAGAGTGGAGCCCGAGTGGAATTTTCTTCCCAGATCGCCCGATTACCGGAGGCAATAGTTATGGACTGCATTTCCCGGGCAGGGAAGAAGTACATCTTGTATGGTCGCGATCCGCGTCGCATCGCGCGATTTGGCCACGGCGACCTCGTACTGATGTCCAGCCCGGGGCAATTCGGGTGAATCGACTCCGAATCCGGACATCTTCGTGAAGCGAAGCTTCGTGACGTGCAGGATGCCATACGGTTGGGCGACGCCCTGGCGAACATCACAATCGTCGGCTCCATGGCCCAACCCAAAGAAGTGAGCGAAAAGTATCGCGAGGTTCTATTAACCGCGGAACTTGTCAAGAACACAACCAAACCTACACGTACCTGGGTCTATAACGGTCGAACGGCCCGTTACGTCATCGAGATCTACAGGGTTGTCGCGGGAGGGGAAGCCGCCCTCAGGACTCGACCTATGGCGGAAGCGTTCTTAGAGCCAATCAGCCCGCTGCAGTTGCCTCAGGATGGACTGGAAGTTGTCATGGAGTTTGTGCGGGCCGGCCAGCCTGTGAGCATCGGCCCGATGGCCATGACGTCCGGAACCGCTCCTGCAACCCTTGCCGCAACGCTTGCCCAGGAAAATGCCGAGATCCTGGCCGGAGTTGTGGTCACCCAATTGCTCGCGCCAGGCACGCCGATTACCTACGGGGGCATTCCCCACATCATGGATCCTCGAACGAGCATTTGTTCCTTCGGCTCACCCGAACAAGCCCTGATGGCCATAGCAATGGTTCAGTTGGGGCGGTTCTACGGCTTTCCGGTCTACATCAACGTCGGCCTTACCGATTCAAAGACGCTGGATGTTCAAGCAGGCATCGAAAAGGGCGCCACCATGACCTTGGGATCTTTAGCGGGCGCGGATATGTTTGGACATGCGGGAATCTGTGGAACCGATCACGGCGGAAACCTCGCCTGGTTGGTCGTGGATGACGAGTTGATGTCTTATGTGAAACGCATCGTGCGTGGCTTTCATGTCACTCAGGACACCCTTGCCGCCGATATCGTGGATGCGGTGGGCCCATCGGGCAGTTTTCTTGGAGAGGAGCATACGGTCAGGCACTTCCGAGACGAGTTGTGGCTGCCGGGGCAGGTCTGGACAAGACAGCCCTGGGGAGTTTGGGAAAGCGATGGGCGTCGCTCCATGGCCGACCGTGCGCTGGCCCTCGCCGAGCGGATTAAGGCAACCCATAAGGTGGAACCACTGGAAGACCGGATGTCGCATGAGATCGACCTCATAGTTGAATGCGCCCGGCGCGAACTAGACTGACCGACATGAGCGCCGTTTGCCGGCGGGTCTGTGCGACAAGGAACGGAGACGCGGTTGCAACACCCGATTATTCGTAACGCAGCGAGATCAGGGGATCCACGCGGGATGCGCGGCGGGCAGGAAGCAGGCTCGCTACTATCCCCACGGCTACAATCAAACAAACGGTGGCAACGAAGATCAGCGGATCGCCTGCGTCCACGTCGAAAAGCAGGCTGCCCATCCGGCGCGAAGCAACGAAACCGCCCGCGACTCCGACAGCGGCTCCGACGGAGATTGTCAGAAGTGTCTGGCGGATCACCATTGCCAGCACATCCACGGGACGGGCGCCGAGTGCGATGCGGATGCCGATCTCCCGGGTGCGTTGGGCCACGTTGTATGAAATCACACCGTGAACACCGAGGGCTGCAAGCAGCAGGCCAAGAAATCCGAAGACCGAAAGCAGGGCAGCGGCCATGCGCGGCGCCCAGAGTGCACGCTCAAACAGTTGTCCGGCGGTGAGCACGTTGATGAGCGGCATCTGCGGATCGAGCGCCTGAATCAGGCTGCGCACCGGCCCAATGGCTGATTCCGGTTCCCCCCTCGTTTTCACGTGGACAGTGACGAACGGCGAGGGATGCTGCAACAGCGGAAAATACATGAACGAAAGCGGCTCCTCACCAAGCGTCAGATATTTGCCGTCGCGCGCAATGCCGACTACCTCGATGATCCAGTTCTCCCCAAAACAGCGGAAGCGCTTGCCGAGCGGCTCTTCATTGGGCCAAAGGCGTCGGGCCATCGTTTCGTTGATGACGGCCACCATCGGTGCTCCGGCACGATCGGTATCCGTGAAGCTGCGGCCGCGCAGGATCGGTACCCCCACCGTTTCAAAATAGCCCGGCGAAACCTGGTTGAGAGGAGTAAGCTTGCCGTTGCGGCGATCGGAAGTATCCACGCCTTCGCGGAAGACGGTTCGGGATATCCCTCCGCTCAGCGGGGGTACCGCGGCAATGGCGACGGATTGGGTTACGGGCAGGCCCCCCACACGCGCAGTGATCTGCCGGTGAAACTCCTCGGCACGGGCGTCGGAATAGCCTTCGGCTCCGGTGTCCAGCGAGAGCATCGCCAGGTTGGCAGTCTGGAAGCCCGGATCGATGTGTCGCGCATTTTGAAGGCTACGCATGAAGAGCCCAGCCCCGATGAGTGCGATGAACGAAAGCGCCACCTGCGCTATTACCAGCAATCCCCGCACCCCGAAAAGCCTGTTCGACTGACCGGGCTGGCCGGCGCGGTCCTTCAGCGCAACGGCGAGATCCGGGCGCGAAAGCTGGAGCGCGGGCAAGAGCCCGAAAAGCAACCCGGTGGCGAGAGAGATGCCGAAAGTGAAGATCAACACGCCGGAATCGAGGCTCAAGTCGAGCGCACCCGCCGCCAAAAAGGCAGGACGCAGCGACCAGAGGAGATCGCGGCTGAATTGTGCGAGCAACAGACCGGCGGCTCCTGCCGCCAACGCCAGGAGAACACTTTCCGTCATGAGCTGACGGATCAGGCGCGAGCGGCTGGCGCCGAGCGAAATGCGCACCGCGATTTCCCGCTGACGACCGGTCGCACGCGCCAGGAGCAGGTTGGCCACATTAGCGCAAGCAATCAACAGTACCAAACCGACCACCGCCATCAGTACAGCTCCGCCACCAGCGATGCTATTTCGGAAATCGGGGCTGAAGAAGGTGGCTTCGTTGACAGGCAGCAGCACCGCGCTCCGGGAATCGTTCTCCCGGGGAAATGCCTGTTCGAGTTGCCGAGCGATCGTAGCAGCTGCGGCATTGGCTTGGCCGACCGCTACACCCGTCTTCAAGCGCCCCACGATGCTCCAGAGCAGCGCGCGCCGTTCGGCGAAATTCTCACGTTCGAAGCCAGTGAGCAATTCATCGTGCATGGAAAAAGGCACCCAGACATCGGGCCCGCCCACCGCATTGATGCCGCGAAAACCCTTGGAGGCGATTCCGAGGACCGTGAAGTTCCGGCGGTTCAGGATGATGGTGTGACCGACCAGGTTACGATCTGCGCCGAAGCGAGCCTCCCATAAGGAATGGCTGAGCACTACGAATGGATGAGCGCCAAGCTGCTCATCCTCCTGCGGCGTGTATGAAAAAAAGCGTCCGACTGCCGGTTGGACACCGAGCACGTCGAAGTAATTCCCGGTGACAAGTTCCCCAAGGATTTGTACCGGCTCGCCCCCGGTACACAGGCTGAGCGCAAGACGCTGGTAGGCCGCGAGCCCAGAGAATACCTGGTTTTGATCGCGATAATCCCTGTAGTTCAGATACGACGTCGGCATGAAATTAGAATACTGCCCGGTGTTACGTGCATCCGTCGTGAAAAATGACACAAGGCGGCTCGGCTCCCGCACCGGCAGTGGGCTCAGGAGTACCCGGTTCACCAGAGTAAAGATCGTCGTGTTCGCGCCAATTCCCAACGCCAGGGAGAGCACTGCGACCGCGGTGAAGAGCGGGCTTTTCGCCAGCATCCGGATGGCATATCGAACGTCACGGAAGTAATCGGACATGAACCGTTCCCCTTTCCCAGCCGCCGGAATAAGGGCGGCATCGGCCGGCGGTCGCACCTGCCGCGGAGCAAGCGCCGTGCGAATGGCATCTTCGAGCGTGCCGTCCTCAATTTCAGCACGGACCCTCGACTCGGCCTGGGCGCGGGATGCACCGTCGCCGAGGGCATGCTGGTACCGTTCCTCAGCCTCCTGGGTCAGCTCCTCGATAATCTCGGCTTCGTCGTGAGGGTCGAGGCGAATACTCTCGATGCGCTCGCGGATCAGTCTCCTCCAATCAGGCATCTGCAATTCCCACTATTCGGTTCACCCCTGCCACGAACGCCTGCCATGTGCTGCGCTGCGCGGCGAGCATCCTGCGCCCTTCGCGTGTCAGACGATAGTATCGGCGACGACGTTCGCCGGGCTGCTCGATCCAGCGGCCCCGAATCCAGCCGCGTCCTTCGAGGCGATACACCATATGGTAGAGCGACGCCACGTGAAGCTGGACCGCTCCACCCGAACGTTGCTCGATGAGGCGGCCGATTTCGTAGCCGTGGCGCGGGCGGCCTTCGAGTAAGGCGAGGATAAGTAGTTCCGTGCTCCCTTTCTTCAACTCGCGGCCGAGTTTCACGTCCCGTTTCTCAGTTGGTGACATATATGTCTAAGACTTATATCAAAACTACACCCCTTTTTCAACCACGTCCTCCTTCTCGCCGACTGCGAACCTTCAAATCCTTGCCACTTCGACAAGGATACAGGACCTGTCTCGGCGCCCTCGCATCTGCCCGCCCCAGGAGCGCCGCAGGCGCGACGGTGCTCGCGCCAAAATGTGAATTTATTCTTGCGCCAGCCCTTAGCAGTGGCTTTTCAAGACGCCACTGCCAAGACGCATAGGAACGCTAGTCTTCCTTGGTTGCCGCTATGCTGCCCCGGAAGCGTCATAATGCCGGATATCCTGTGGTTTCCGCACTTCGTGATCTCTAATGTCATCCCCGGTATGGCCGAAAAGGGTAGTAGCGACCATCGGCCGGAACTGTGTCTGATCGGCGGCAGGTTCAGATGGGTACCCCGGTGGGGCTGGGGGGACGCTCTCATTCCGAGACGAACTTCGGCCTCCGCTGTCCTCGATAACACCGACGGATCAAACATGACGATTGGACAGTACGCTCTTAAAAACGGGGGACCTGCTCCCGCAGTGGATCTGGCGGAGGCAATAGCGGTCTTGTCGAAGCAGCTTGCCGATGCCGGGGCCGCGGCGGTGTTCGTAGTCCGTTTGCCGCTTCTGAGCGAGATAGAGCGCTGTTACGGGCCCATCGCCTTCAACAAGGTGTCGGTGGCCCTGTCGGACGCGGTTCAGCGATATGCGGAAGAACGATTCCACTCGGGCGAGTACCTGGTTGCCGGCGATCCGCGCGGAGAGGAACTCATCCTCATCATGATCCGTTCGCGGACGAACAGCGCCTTTTACAGCGCCGATCTGCCGAAGATCTCACAGAGTTTGATGCAATACCTCGAAGGACAGAGGAGCAGGATCGTCTATCCGTATGGTCCGGAACGTGCCGACTTTTCGGTCGGATACGGCGTGGCCGTTCACAATCCGAGCCTGCGTGCAGACCGCCGTTTGCTGTTGGCTCTCGACAGCGCGCGCGCGGATGCAGAGCTCAGCGTCCGGATACGAAACCGCGAGATCGGCCGCCAGTTTCTCGGCGTGGTTCTCGACGAACAGATCCGCAACGTATATCAACCGATAGTCAACATCCAGAACAACATGGTGATCGGCTACGAGGCGCTGGCGCGCGGACCGGTGGGTACCGAGTGGCAGGCGCCG
>DASQID010000842.1:0-2938 GCA_035631775.1 Acidobacteriota bacterium | reverse complement strand
GCATCATGGTCAAGGCTCCTACGCCCCCATCATCTCCAGCGAGGGTCGGACCGGCTTGAGCCTTGGAATTCAACTCAGAGCTGGCAACGTACACGCAGGGCATGGGACTCCAGAATTTCTTTCGAGCATATTGCAGAAGCTGCCTTCGACGCTTGCAGCCACCCGAACTCGCGTTCGACTCGATGGAGCTTTTTACGACAAAGCAATTATCGAGCCCTTGGATCAGGCGCGATTCGGCCGGTGGCACTTGTTTAAACCGCAGGTTCGCATATCACTTTGTATTTGCTTAACTTGTGGTCCGTTCTGAAAGAGCCGCCCCCAAAGGATTTCTATTTGTTGAGAAAACGATCGTCAAACGGCTTGGGGAATAGCGTACTCATGCGATAGGTGGCCCTATCGCCCCGGAGATTCGCGAGAACGACAGTGATGTCGCCGCAATATTCCCATAGGATTTGCCGGCAGGCACCGCACGGCGGTGTCAGCGCCTCCGTGTCGGCGACGATGACCATGCGTTTGAACTCCGACTCACCCTCCGACAGCGCTTTCCAAATTGCCACACGTTCGGCGCAGACAGTGAGACCGTAGCTCGAGTTTTCGACGTTGCAGCCTCCGAAGACCTTTCCCTTCCGGGTCTCGAGGGCCGCGCCCACCTTGAACCCCGAGTGTGCGGCCCGAGCGTTGAGCCTGGCGCGCTTGGCATTGCGAACCAGCTCTGAGATGTTCATTGCGCCGTCGTCCCTTTCTCTTCCATGCCGGGGAGCGCGGGAATGATCCCTCGCAGGAGGGAGATGAATTGTTCCTTGACCCTCTCAGTGGTATCCATGACCTCCTGGTGGGTCAGCCTCTGCGGGATTATTCCCGCGGCCATGTTCGTAATGCACGAGATGCCCAGAACCCTTATTCCCATGTGATTGGCAACAACTACTTCCGGGACAGTGGACATCCCGACGGCGTCCGCCCCGAGCGTACGGAACATGCGGATTTCAGCCGGCGTTTCGTAGCTGGGCCCCGCGAGTCCGAGATAAACTCCCTCGCGGAGTGCGATGTTCCTGTCGGCGGCAGTGCGACGAGCCGCGTCGCGCATGCCGCTGTCGTAGGCCTTGCTCATGTCCGGAAAGCGAGGCCCGAGCTCATCGATGTTTCTGCCTATCAGGGGATTGCTTCCCATCAGGTTAATGTGGTCCGCGATCAGCATTAGATCGCCCGGCCGAAACCCGACATTGATGGCTCCGGCCGCGTTTGTCACAATGAGCTGGTGAATCCCCAGGCCGCCGAGCACACGAGTCGGATAGGCGACCTCAGCCATCGAATAGCCCTCATAGAAATGCACACGTCCCTGCAGGGCAACGACAGAAACTCCCTCTGCTTCCCCCAGAACGAGATTTCCCGAGTGTCCTGGCGCCGTGGAGCAGGGAAAATGAGGGAGTTCGTGAAAGGGAATTACACTCTTCCCCCGCAGAGTTTCCGCATAGGCCCCCAGACCGGAGCCCAGAATTAGGCCGAGACAGGGCCGTTGGGGGTGGCGCTCGAGAATCGCCGCAACAGTCTCCTCAATCCTCTCGTACATGCTCACGCTCGACTCTCGCTACTGGATCACCTTCTTAATGAGTGCCGGACGCATCGGACGATCCGCGGAAAAGCTATAGGATTCGAGCAGCAGCCTGCGCGCTTCCTGGTATCGGTCTTCGTCATTGTAGAACAGAGTGCACAGCGGTTCACCTCTAGTCACCGAGTCGCCGGTCTTCTTATGCACCTGCATTCCTACCGCTGGATCGATGACCGAATCGACCTTCTCCCGTCCGGCGCCGAGAACGCACATGGCAATGCCTGCCTTTTGAGTATCGATCTCCCGGATGAATCCGGATTCCGGCGAATTCAGCGCTGCCCAGTGCCGCGCCGTAGGCAGTCTGCGATAATCCTCCACCACCGACGGATCGCCGTCCTGGCAGCGGATTATTTCCCGAAACTTCTCCAGGGCTTTTCCGGAGGCGACTATATTGCGATAAACCTCTCTGGCCTCCTCGATGTTGCCTGCAGCTTCCCCGAGCAGGAGGCAGTGTGCCGACAACTCCTCGCAGAGCGACACCAGGTCGGCGGGCCCGCGGCCCTTGAGCACTTCGAGGCATTCAATAACCTCCAACGAATTGCCTACGTACTCGCCGAGAGGCTGGTTCATGTCGGTAATGAGTGCTACGACTTTCTTTCCGCAGGAATTCCCGATACCTACCATTGCCCGGGCAAGCCGTTCGGCATCCTCCTGACTTCGCATGAAGGCGCCATTTCCGGTTTTCACATCGAGTACGAGCCCGTCGATCCCTTCGGCGAGCTTCTTGCTCATGATGCTGGCGGCGATCAACGGATAGCTTTCCACTGTCGCCGTCACATCTCGCAAGGCATACAGCTTACGGTCGGCGGGAACGAGATCTGCCGTCTGACCTATCAGTGAGACGCCAATGCCGGAGAGCATTTCTTTGAATCTCTCCGGACCCAGCCGCACATTAAATCCCGGGATGGATTCCAGCTTGTCGAGTGTTCCGCCCGTGTGTCCCAGTCCCCTTCCCGAAATCATCGGGACCGCGACGCCCGCTGCAGCCACAGCAGGCGCCAGAACCAGAGACGTTTTGTCTCCCACACCGCCGGTGGAATGCTTGTCGACCTTGCGTGCGCCAATTGAGGTCAAGTCCATGACAACACCCGAGTGGCGCATTTCCTCGGTCATCGCGGCCATTTCCGTCGGCGTCATACCCCGGTAATAGACCGCCATAAGGAATGCCGACACCTGATAGTCGGGAATCTCGCCTGCGGTATACCCTCGGATCAGGTGGGCAAACTCCCCGTTTGTCAACTCGCCGCCATCCCTCTTTTTGCGGATGAGATCGACAGCGCGCATCGGTGCTCCAAAAAAAACAAAAGCTATCGGTCCTGGGGGATCCTGCTT
>DASQID010000841.1:0-5763 GCA_035631775.1 Acidobacteriota bacterium | reverse complement strand
GCAGGCGAAAGAACAGGTGCCCTGAAATGTATGCCGACAACGCCAGCGCCCCGACGTTGAAGCACGTGAATTCGAGCCGCCGTCCGACCGACTTTGCCCGAAGGGAGCCGGTCAAACCCTGGAGCGCGGCAGTAATGCATCCGGCTTCGGGTCCGAACAGAATAAGGTTGCTGAAGAAGAAGGTGTCGTCGATTGAAATTCTGAAGTCCACCTCCGGAATCTTCACGGCCAGGCCGCTGGTCAGGATCGTGAGGGATGCCAGGATCATCCAGTGATAGGAGATCCCCGACCGGGCCATGGCGCAGATGGAAAGAGCCAGCGCGGCAAGGCCGGAAACGGCGACGAGGTAGAGGTACGGGAGATAGGCCGGATGCCGAGTATTGCTCATAAATCCCTTTGCTAGGATATCTATCGTCACGTAAATCCTGTTCGCACACAGTTTCTTCGCACCAATGGAATCCTGTGCCGGGGGTCATCAGACCCCTGGGAGATTCTCTTTGCGTGGTCTTTGGTGGAGGGCCCTGCGAAGGTCTCTGACTGGAGAAAATGCGCGGTAAGTAGTTTCTGTCGCGAAACTCGATGAATCGCCCGTCAGGTCGGGCCCCGGAGGGGCCCAAGCAAGTAGCTGGGGGCGCAAGCCCCCGGATAGGATATTGCATAATATCGAGCCCCGGCAGGGGCGAAAGGCCTTTGTATGCCATGTGTTATCTGTCGCCCCTTCAGGGCTCTGATCTTTCTCGACAATCCCTGCGCTGCGCTTGCCCGGGGCTATTGGCTGGCGCCCCTCCGGGGCGCTTTCCGCATGGCCAAGGAGTTTCGCGACAGTCCCCCATGCGCCGGGGGCGCACCCATGGTGCATGAAGATCGGCTTCGCCGACGCTCATTTCGGTGAAGGAATGGTGTAACTGGATCATCAACTTCGCTATTTTCGGAACAGGAAGTAGCTATCGACGATCCCTGGATATCAGGCGTTTGCCTCTGTTCCCGATATGCGTCCGGGCTGAAGACCCGGACCACTTGTAAACATTGCAGGGGAGATGCGTTACGAAAAGTCGTGAGAAAGACGGGGCCTCGAATACGCCAACGCACATGTATTTTACCGCTCGTTGCCGTAGAATGCAGGGCAATTTATGAAATACGATCCCGTTGCTCTTGCGACTTTCCTTTCTGCCGACGACCGGCCGGACGCCCTGTCGCCGGCGGAGGCCTCGGCCATGCTGGAGCTTGCCGAAGGCCTGCTTCGACCTGATTGCACCGAAGCGACGGACGCCGAAATGTGGCGCCGCTACCTGGATACGACAGGGTGCTGCTCCTTTCTCCGTGTCCTTCCCGGGCGCAGTCATCGCGACCGCTGGGCGGACACAGCATTCAAAGCAATCTTGCGGTCGGGCTACTCGCTGGAGGCCATGCTGGCAGATCGCGTGCGCCGGCATCCCGAGCGGGTCCTGTTCCGGGAAGCCTCCCCACAGAGTGCCTGGACCTATGCCCAGACCGCACGCCGTCTTCAGATCCTGGCCGGGCTGTTCTGCCGCACGGAGTCGGAGCCGCGCGTGGCGATCTTCTGCGAAAACAGCATTGACAGCGCCTGCTGCGATCTCGCCTGCCTCACACACCGGATTTTCGACACGCCCCTCAATATCCACTTCGATGTTCCCACGCTGACGTGGATTTTTGACCGGCTCGGGATCAACATCGCAATAGCGGACACGGAAGATCGCATCCAGCGCCTGCAGGAGGTGCGCTCTCGTGCTGCGCGGCCGTTCCGCATCTTCATCGCGGGCCCTCCGGCAATTGAACAGATCCGTTCGTGCGGCTACATCGAGTCCCTGGAGGAGGCTTGCGCGCGGCTGGACCTGGATGGGCTGGAGGAGCTTCTGGTCCGGCGCAGGATCCGTCCGATCACGGAGGTGGCGACGGTCATGTTCACATCCGGAAGCACCGGCGCGCCGAAGGGTATTGCATTCACACTGTATCATCTCGTTACCAAGAGGTTTGCCCGTGCAGCAGCACTTCCCACCGTCGGAGACCATGAAGTTCTTCTCTGCTATCTGCCCTTATTCCACACGTTCGGGCGTTATCTCGAGATGCTCGGCACGATTTACTGGGGCGGCACCTACGTTTTTGCGGGAAATCCGTCGGCTGAGACGCTGATCTCGCAACTGCAGGAGGTTCGGCCGACAGGTCTCATCAGCGTGCCGCTGCGCTGGACTCAGATCCGGGATTACTGCCTGGAAAACACGAGAGACGCCGTCTCAGCGTCGGAGCAGGAGGATGTCTTCCGGAGCGTCGTGGGAGACAGGCTCCGCTGGGGCGTTTCGGCCGCCGGTTACCTGGATCCCAAGGTGTTCCGCTTCTTCCATCGTTTCGGTGTCGACCTCTGCAGCGGCTTCGGTATGACGGAGGCAACAGGCGGCGTCACGATGACGCCTTCCGGGGAGTACGTCGATGGTACGGTCGGGATCCCCCTGCCCGGCATCCACGTGCGTTTCGGGGTTCAGGGCGAGCTCGAAATCGCAGGCCCTTACGTGGCCCGTTATATCGATGAAAAGGATGGTGTGAACCTTCCGCCGCAGGATCCGGCGCAGGATTACTGGCTTGCTACGGGGGACCTCTTCAAAGTCCATCCAGGCGGCTACCTCGAAATCATCGACCGCATCAAGGATATTTACAAAAACAACAGAGGACAGACAGTCGCTCCCCGGCGCGTGGAGCGCAAATTCGAGGGAGTTCCGGGGATCAGGAGAGTTTTCCTCGTCGGGGACCGCCGCGATTCCAATGTCCTGCTGATCGTGCCCGACCGCCAGGACAGGGTTCTTCAGGTGCCCGAGAGCAATGTACGGGATTATTTTCACCAGATCGTGGCGGCGGCCAATGCCGATCTTGCGCCGTACGAAAGAGTCGTGAATTTCGCTGTGCTGGATCGCGACTTCGATCTCGCGCGCCGTGAGCTGACCGCGAAGGGGTCCTATCGGCGCAAAACAATCGAGGAACACTTCGCGGAAGACATCAAGAAGTTGTACCTGGGTAATTGGGTCGATCTCGAGTGCGGTGAGCTGCGCATCCGGATTCCGCGCTGGTTTTTCCGGGACCTGGGGCTGCTCGAGAGTGACATCGTTGTTGCCGGCGGCGAGCTCTACTGTCCGAGCACGCGCCGCAGACTTCCGATAGGCGTTCGCGGAGGTTCCGGGACGGTGGTGGTAGGAGATCTCGAATACAAGCTGACCGGCTCTCTCATAGATCTCGGGCTGTTTGCACGCCAGCCGAAACTCTGGGTGGGGAATCCTGCGCTTGCGGCGTTCTGTCCCTGCAAGGATGGATGGGATCTGCCAACGCCGTCGACATCAACCCAGGTACGCCTGCCATGGCGCGACTCACAAAGACGGCTGGATGCCAGCATTGAACACACCCCCTCCGTCCGCGACGGCCGCCTGCGCCGCATACATCGCCTCTGCATGGGTGCCCTGTTTTTGCCGGAGGACACCGCACTCGCAGCGGTGGAGAGGCTTGGGGAGGAGCTGAGGTCCTGTGACAACCGGCTGGCGGGCGTCATCCGGTCGCGACTCGAAGCCTTGGCCCGGCATCCGGCCGAAGCTATCCGCTGCCTCGCGTACCGCATTCTGCTTACCGACCAGCCGATGCCGGATTACAGCAAGGTGTTCCCCGCATTTATCGAATCCGGGCTCACCTTCCTGAATGAGGATTCCATCCGCGCACTGGCAAATGCCGGCCTTGGAGACAGACGCCTCCAGGCCCTGCGCCGGCGCTTGTTCAGCTATCGCACCCAGCTGCAGTGGCCCGCTTCGTCCGTGACACGCGAGCAGTTCGAACGGATTCTCGACCTCTTGTGGAACTTCGCCCGGCAGGACTTGGCATTCTTCGGCGCGGTCCGTGCCGAGCTGGCAAGCTGGGCGCTGCATCGGGCTGATCCTTACCTTGTGGAGGCGGCGGAAAATCGCCTCTCCCTCCTCAGGGACTGGTTTGACTCCGTTACGGGTGCAGGTTCCTCATTCGCGGACATTGGGGAAAAACTGATCATTGACGACAGCCTTTCGCGGGTTTGCGCCGGCAGGGTCGAGAAGATCCTTCGCGATCCGGTCTTTCTTAAGCAATCGGTACTGCTTGCCTTTGATGAGACGGATTTCGATTTGAGCCAGGTCCAGCCAGCAGGGATCTGGGTTTCCAGAATGACGGCGCAGAATCAGTTCGATCTCTATCGCGTGGGAATCAATCTGCGCAACGGGAAGCATCTCGACCTGTTGCTGGTGGCCGGCGACGACTTCACTACGCCCCAGGTGCGCGACACCATGTACTGGCACATGGCTCTGTCGGATCATCCGTCCCTGGCCACGGTGCTGCCGCGTTTCGGCACATGCCGCCCGGATCTGGGCGTAATGTCGGTCGCGTATATCAGCGACCTTACAGTGTGGGAGAAAATCCGCGAGTATGCGGGAGCGTACACGGTACGAGCGTATTTTCCCACGCGGCACGACTGGCGGAGGTTCTTCGTTCGAGGCATGGCCGCATTTTTCGCGGTCTGGAAGAGCAGCGGGGGACGAATCATTCCCGGCGCGGTGACGCCGGAAAATGTGGTCGTGCCCGATGCGGACTTTCGAGAAGGGACATGCATCCTTTCGCTGACAGGGTGGAGATCCTACGAGGGCCCGCTTTCCCTCGTCCTGCCCATCCTGCAAAACTTCTATCGCAAGACGGCCGCCAACTATCCACGCGTTCTCCCGATGCTCGAGATCAACTGGGTCTTCGATGCCTGCATGGAGTCGCTCGGTTCGGATGAAGGGCCCCGGTTTCTGGAACAGCTGGCGACGGACCTGTCGGGCGCGGCGTCGTCTCCTGAGCGAACCGAATTGGCGGGAGCGCTGGAGGATTATCGGAAGGGCCTGGCAAATGAACCATATCTTCCGACGCCGCTCCTGTGCGCCGTCGAGCGCTATGCGGAATGGGAACACATGAATCCGCACGCGACGCCGCTTGCGAGGGAGGAGGAGGTGGAGCAGTTGTATTGGCTCTATCGCCTGGACCGATTCCATTCGATGATCCGCTATCAGCTTTATCACCGAACGTACTTCGCGAATTCCAGCGCAGTCGTGGATTCGGCGTTTGATCGGCTGCTGCTGCGCATGTTCCGGAAGCCCGGCATGTCTGCCTTGCATCTGGAGGAGCTCTCCGACCTCCAGGCCGCGCTTGGCGATCCGGTGAGCAGGGAGGTCTTCAGCCGGATGATATTCCCGCGCGCCCGCGCCGAACAGCGACTGGAAGTGGTCGCTGTCGGTGAGAGTGAACGGAAGCAGGTGATCGTGCGCTCGGAGATCACCGACAAACGCGGCGCTCGTTATTTGGTTCGCGAACCGGTCGTTCCGGCCGAGGTAGGCCAGCTCTATCGCCTCCTCCACGATGCCGATTACCCGAGACAGGTCTCAGAACTGGATCGGCACCTCGTGGTTACAGACCATGCGGACCAGGTGTTGGGAGGATTGACCTACGTGCCGCAGGATAAAGATGTCGTGTATCTGGGCGGACTCGTGGTCGCCGGTTCCCTCAAGGGTCGAGGCCTTGCGAGCGCTTTGCTGGAAGATTTCTGCATCCGCATGGAAGCCCGCGGCATCCGGCTCGTGAAAACAGACTTTTTCCTGCGTCATTTCTATTCGGCCAACGGCTTTCACGTCGACGAGCGCTGCGGTGGGCTTGTCCGGCACCTGAAATGAGGTGCCTTGTCTTGGACGCGGAAAAACGCCGCCTTCGGACGCC
>DASQID010000840.1:0-4791 GCA_035631775.1 Acidobacteriota bacterium | reverse complement strand
AAAGTGATTTGGAATGCCTGCATCTGTTTCACCTGCTCGTCCTGGAACGTCTCTTTGATTTCCACGTTCTTGAAAAATCCAGTCTTTTGCAGGTTGGCAATCAAGTTGGCAACAGCATCGTTAGAAAGGGCCGTGCCTTCGAGGTTCACGCTCGTGCCCTGATCGTCCAATTTGCTGAGCCAGACCGCCTCGGTGTTATTGACGGTCTCACCCATCATGGCCATCAGGTTGACGGGGCCGGTCTGCCCATCCTGAAGCTTCTTGATGACATCCACGCGCCGCTGGTAAATGCTCGCCTGATTCTGGCGGTCTAGGAACTTGGCCTTCACATCGGCCAGTTCGCGGTTCTTCTGTTCCGCCACTTTCATCTTCGCGTCAATCTGCTTCGACAGATTGTCGAGACGGTACCAGTAGCCGAGATTCCCCAAGCCAACGATCACCATGATGATGAGGATCTTCAGCTTGGGAGAACCCATATCTCCCATTTCCATCGTGGGCATGACTGGCGCGCTGCCGCCGCGTTTGCCCTTGCCTTTGGAGGTTTCGAGAAGGTTGATTTTGATCATAGGGATTCAAAGCTCCTCAGGGCCAAGCCCACCGCTACAGCCATCTGCCCGGGATTCTTTTCCACCAGCTCTGCCCCGAAGCCATCGGCCGGAGGCGTGACGCGCTGGAAGGGATTCAAGAGTTCGACCGGCATCGAGAATTCCTGCCGGAGAGCCTCAACGAGTCCCGGAACTTTTGACGAGCCGCCGGCGAGATAAATCTTCTCGATATGCTCGCCCGCGGCGCTGGCGCGGAAGAAATCAAACGTCTTCTGAATTTCCAGCACGATGATTTCAGTCACCTGCTGCAGGATCGGCTGCTTCGCGTCTTCGCTCACCGTGCCGACCTTATTGCCCAACTTCAGCGACTCAGCGTCTTCGAAGCTGAGATCGAGCTCTTTCTGCAAGGAATCGGTGTACTGATGTCCGCCCACGCTAACGTCGCGCGGGAACAACGGCGTCGTACCCTTGACGATGTTGATGTTCATCACGCTGGCGCCGAGATTCAGCAGCGCCACAACCTGGCCCGGCGCTGGCTGGTAGTTGTACTCGTAGCAGTTCTGCAGAGCCAACGCGTCAATGTCGACGATAGCGGGGGTACGCCCTGCCATCGAGAGCACGTTGGTGTAGTTCAAAATCTTGTCCTTCTTCACGGCGACCAGCAGGACGTCCATTTGCGGGCTGCCAACTTCGTCGGAAAGGATCTGGTAGTCGAGGCTGACGTCCGCGAGATCGAAAGGAATATGCTGCGCGGCTTCCTTCTCGATCGTCTCGGCCAATTCCTGATCGCTCATCGATGGAAGCGAGATCTTTTTCACGATCACGGAGTGACCGCTCACCGCCGTGGCCACGGCCTTGGTCTTGATCTGGTTATCGAGGAACAACTTCGAGATCGCGCTGGAAACGGTGCCCGAATCCACGATCATGGAGTCGACGCCGATATCGGACGACAGCGGTTCCAGACCCAAGTGAGCGACTTCAATCTGCCCGCCCTTTTTCTTCAGTTCGACTGCCTTGATGCTCGAAGACCCTACGTCGAGGCCAACAATCGATTTCGATCCGAGTCCAAACATGTGTCCACCCTTTATGTGTGACGCGGGCAGTCATGCCCGCGCCGGTTTTACTAAATCTGTCCGGCAGCCTTCATCGCCGCCTTCGGTTTCCGTTTCGCCTGCGGTTCCATCTCGCTCGACTTCTCTTCCATCCACTGATCCAGCCGCGACTTCTTGAACCGCCAGCGGTTCCCCAGCTTGAACGCGGGAATTTTCTGTTCGCCGACGTACTTGTAGAGCGTGTCCGGACTCACTCCCAGATACTGCGACGCCTGGCGAATATTCATCACTTCTCGCGAGTCGGCCATAGTTCCTTTTTGCTCTCTCTCCGCTGCTCTTCTTCCCGTCCAATCGCTCGGCCCCACGGGATTGCTTCCGGAGACATCCTCACCCTGTCTATCGGCTCAGAGGGCTATCGGTGTCCCGAGCATATATCAGCCCGGAAAAACCCCGCCTCCAAGCGAATCTCCGTGTTTTACGGGCTTTTTTACCTGTTTTCTGGAATGGGAAAAGGAAGGGGCGGAGGCGAATATCTATATATTGTGGTATTCGCTTGATTAAGTACTATTACTGGGATCGGGGGCTTGTCGGGTGTGCGGTCATCCGCATACCGGTAACTGAAGTACTAGGCACGGTACGGAGGTACTACGCCGCTGGTCCAAGCTGTTGTTTCCGCAGTCTTTGCTGGGGACCGGGCTGCTGGAAATTCGATTACTGCACATCTACTGCACATCGGCAACTTTGCCGTTTTGGAAGGTTACTTTCACGTCTGGATACACGAAGATTTGTTTTGCGCCGACGTTAAAAATCTTCTTGGGTTTGCCCAGGATCGATTGCACCTGATCGGTGGTCATCCCCAACTGCACGGTTGCAGGCTCAGACTGTTGTTGCGGTTGGGCTTCCTGCTGCTGCGGCGCCTGCTGGCCTGAGCCGTTGCCCTGATTCTGCTGACTATCGTCGGCGATCAGGAAGACTTTCCCGATCGCGTCCTCCACGTCTCCCACGCCGGCTTTTTCCAGATAGCCTTTCGCAAATTGAAAGACCACCTCGCCTTTCATCGAGGTGGGGGGATTCGTTCCACTGCAGGAGTCGCAGGCTACTACTGTGAATGAAACTTTCGCCTTGTTCACATTCACGTCGATTTTGGTGGGATAGACCTTCTCTCCGATCTGGAAGTAGCGGGAAACGTCCTTCAGCATCCCGGCGCAGAATCCGACCGAGGGATGAAACGAATTGTCCTGATACTTTGCCGGACACAGGGCCAACGCTTTCCAGGGAACGGCAAGCACGCCGCTCTTCTGAATCGTGAGCAGAGTGCCGGGGTCGACCGCGCCGTACCCGGTGGAATCCGCCTTAACCTTGGCGACCTGATATTGCGCGCTTAATTGCTCCTGGAGAGAAACCGCCTGGCCGGAGGCAAGGGCCGCGGGCAGGATCATCGCAAGCGCGATGATGCCAACGCAAAATCGATGGCGCATAGAGCCCTCCTGATCACAACGATTCTCACGACGGTTTTGAAAAGGGGCGCGGTGCCTGAATCTCTATTGCCCAATGCGGCTGAGCCAAAAACCTGCAGGCCGATGCACCTGGGCTGCCGGACAGCCGAAGGCGGCTGTCCCCACATGGTTCCTGACAGAGACCCCTACTGCACGTCCACCACCTTGCCATTCAAGAACGTCACCTTCAAGTCTTTGTAGACGTAAATCTGTTTGGGACCGAGATTCACCATCTTGGTTGGCTTGCCCATCGCGGCCTGGACCTGATCGGCGGTCATCCCCATCTGGATCGTCTGGGGCTCAGCCTCGGCCTGTTGTTGTTGTCCGCCACCCTGCTGTCCGGCTCCCTGTTGTTGTCCCTGCTGCTGATCCCCGCCCTGCTGATCGCCGCCCTGCGCCTGCTGTTGGGAATCGTCGCTGATGGCCAGCAATTGGCCGATCGTGTCCTCGACATCGCCGGCGCTGGCCTTGGCCAGGGACCCCTTGGGAAACTGAAACTCGACATTTGCCTTGGTGTACGTCGGCGGATCGGTGTTGTTGCATGTATCGCAGGCCACGATGCCGAGTACGACCATGTCCTTGTCCAATTTCACTTCAATCCTGGTGGGATAAACCTTGTCGCCCTTTTTGAACAGCTTCGTCGTCTGTCCCTCTGACTGGGTCTGCGAAAAGTGTCCTAACAAATGTTTCTTCGCCTCGGTCATAGCTGCGTTCGGCCCGTGCACAATCCCGTTTTCATACTTATTGGTGAGCGACGTCTTGTCGGAGTACGGCACTCCCAAGACTCCGCCCTTCTGAAGGGCCAGCAGGGTTCCTTCTTCCACCACCGAATATCCGCTGGTATCCGATCCCATCTTCACTAGTTTGTACTGGGCCGCGAGTTGCTCTTGCAGAGTGGGAGCGCCGCTTTGCGCCGCCTGGGTCTGCGCCAACGCCATTACACACACAATCGCGACCGCTGGAATCGTTTTCTCAAACTTCTGCCACATGACTGGGATTCTCCTTTTCCATACTTGGCCCGATCACCCTTTTGTACATGGTGAGACCGAGAGCGCCTTCCGTTTCAGAAGGCCGCTCGCAGTCTCGCCCTGTGAATCAACATTTCTTACTGCGATCCACCGCCCGACGAAGCGGCTTCCTGCTTGACGTCTGCTTCGGTCTTGGCCGCCTCGGCCTGCTGCTCTTTCAGAGTTTTGGCTGCGCTGGAGTCCGCGGCTGGGGCCGGCACTTCTCCATCTTGCTTGCCGGTGTCCGGAGCTTTGGGGAGCCCACCGGTTCCCTGCTTCTTCGAAAGCTCATCCATGCCTCCGGTGAGCTGCTCGCGGAAATGGTTGTGCATTTCCTGCAGATCATCGAGCGACACGGACACCTGTTTCCCGACGGCGCAATTGTTCTTCTTGCTGGCCAGCACTTTCACGTCGACGTTCTTGTCCTCATCCGGGGTGTCCGAGATTCGGCTGATCACGTCGCCATCGGTCAAAGAGCACTCGTCGCCATCGGCAACGACCGAGAGTTCGTTGTGCACGATGAAGAGCCGCCGTTTCGGATCGAGAGCCGGCAATGAACCTCCGCCCGAGGCCTGGCCTCCGGAATTTCCGCCAGACGTCTTCCCGCTCTTGCCGGCATCGGCCTGGTCGGCTGCCAGCTGCGCCTTCACTTCCTCGGCCAGTTGATCTTTCACTTCTTTCGTCATGACCA
>DASQID010000839.1:0-3590 GCA_035631775.1 Acidobacteriota bacterium | reverse complement strand
CCACACCGGCGCGGCTCAACTGCGCAGCCCATCCTAGGGATTCGGAGGAGGGCTCAATAGCTCACAATGCTCGACACACCTCACGGTGTTGATTTCGACATTGGCTTTCTTGTGGCCGGAAAAATCGATGTCGGGGAGGATCAGCAGCGTTTGCGTGCCATCGGCGACATTAAAAGTGCAGTTGAAACTCATCGACTGGACGCCGCGTTCCTTGCAGCCGGTTTTGTCGAGGGCGTCGGGGATGGTTACGGTTTTGTCGTAGACCTGGTCGGCAAGATGCGAGGGGAGGAGAGCGACCGTCAGAGGGATGGGCGACTTGATCTTCACGCTGAGTTCCTGGCCGTCGTGGTCTGGAGTCATCAGACTGTAGACCTTGGGTGCCGGCGTTATCTGGTATTTTTCGTCGAGGATGCGGCGCCAGTGGAACTCAGGCTGAATGCAATTGTAGTACTGGATGTGGAGATCGTTGGGCGAGATGAACTGCCGCACTCCGGGTCCGAGGATGGCGCCAATGGTGGAGACTACGGGCTTCTCGGGCTTGCGCTCATCGCGGAAGGTGATGATCATCGGCCGCTCGGAAGGCAGATGACATTCATAAGTCGTGCTGACGACGTGCTCCTTGATGCACATGAAACTGAAGTCCACGGGAGCGTCGGGGTGCTGCATGGCGGCGTTCCATTCGTCGGCCCAAGCCATGGCCACGGTGACCGGGTATCTGGAGTCGATCTGCACGTGCATGCCGCCGCCCCCATTAGCGGGATAGTAGACGCGGCCGACGTGGATGCTGGCGGGCTCCAGAAGGATCGTCTCGCTGTTAGCGGGAGCCCAGTAGAAAGCCCTATCTTGCGCATATGAGTTCGCGGCAAAGGCGCAAAACAGCAGCGCGAAAATGGGAAGGTTCCTCATACTAGAAGTATTTGCCGGGTCAATGCGCGTACCCTAGCGAATTCGAGAGCGGAGGATTACAAAGGTACCCCCTTTTCCCCCAGACACGTGCGGGAGACATATGCCTGAAGTTCGAGTAGCTGCCTTCTCCATCTCCCTCGACGGATTCCCCGCCGGCCCCGCCAAGACACGCAGAATCCGCTCGGCGTTCGCGATCCCAAGATCTTGTCGTGGTTCTTTCAGACTGAAGTCTTCCCTTGCAGCCAGATTTTTTATGGAGAAAATCATGACTGCATTCAAATCCACGCGCAACATCCACGAATACACTCAAACCAACCCAGCGTCTCCGGAGAAAGTCTTCCCTCTTCTGTGCCCCGTCCGCGAAGCCGATTGGCTTCCGGGGTGGCAATATCAACTCATTTATTCCGACTCCGGATTCGCCGAACTCGGATGCGTGTTCACCACACCGAACGCGACGTCCTCAGGCTCGCCATCGCCGGAAAAAACCTGGATCGTGACGGACTACGATCCGAAGGCATTCCAGATTGGGTTCGTCTGGATTGATCCTGCCCGCGTCATCAACTGGAAAGCCTTCGAAGGCAGGCTTCCGGAAAGACACGCGAAGGGCGTCGGGCGGGGTGTGTTCCCGCACTAGACGGGAGCGACGTGCTTGACCGGACGGTGGGGGCCGCTTTCGGAAGGAAGACCAGCGACGTGCTCGACCGTGGAGGCGGTTGAAAAGCTCCTCGAGATCCCGCTCTCGAGCCACAACGTGACCGACAGTGTCATTAGAATCAGCGTCCACGGAATCACGGGTGATTTGAGCGCGAACGAAACCCCAAAGCGCACCAGCACAAGCCAGGTCATGGTTAATGCCAGACCTACGATGACGGCGGTCAAGCATCGCGACTTGTTGGAATGGGACTGACCGGCGAACGCATAGGAAGCCGCCGACTGCACGGTCAGTGCGAAGGGCAGGCTCACAACCAGGTCAACTAAGTAGTGTTGCCCGCTTCCCAGTGTGGCAATCACTGTCATGAGGAGGAAGACGAGCACGGCGGCCCGCAGCGCGACCGGAAACCGCTTGCTATTCCACCATAGGAGCATGACCCAGGCGACATGCAACGAAGGCATTGCGTTGCGAGGGATAGTGGTCGGCAGGGACATCTTCTGGAGCACGAAGGTGGATAGATCTCCGTAAGGGATGTTTTTCCAGGGGAAGTCTTGCCTGAAGGCGTAGATGGGCCCCGTCCCCGGGACGATGTTGTACAGGAGCCATCCGCCAACACCGGCAAGCAATACGACGGTGAGCATGTGCCACGAGATTCGCCTGGTTCCGGCAGGAATGTTCCATGCACACACGACGCCCATCGCGAACGGCAGTGACAGGTAGGTCAGCAGCGCGCTGCACGTCAAGGCGATGCTGTCGTACATAATCCTTCCCACAAAAAAACTCGGCTCAACGCCCAGGCTTCCGTCGAAGGCATACAGCCAAGCGTCGTCGGTCTGCGGACTCAGGCCACTGGTCAAACTCAGAACACGGGCGCAACCGGATATGAAGACGGCCAGGATCAAAGCCGGCGCCAACAGGGCGAGAGCATTTTCCCTGCCCTCCCGCTCCGACCACAGAGCGCGGAGACCAAGCATCAGGATCGCGCCGAATCCGGGCAGCGCAAGCGAGGCGGCCACGCGAAGAACCCAGAATGGAACCTGCGGCAGGTGGATAACCTTGACCAGAAGCGCGGAACTCAACAGCCAGCCGTAGAGTTCCCAACGTGAGGGACTACCTCGTAAGAAGAAGGCGAGCCCACCGGCAATGGCAAACGGCAAATACGGCTCATCGAAATTGACGAGGCGTGCCCCTGCAATCACGAGTCCTATCCACATGAGGGACAGAACTACGAGAAGAACGGCTGAATTCCGCCGCGAAAGTGCAAGCTTTTCCCACGCCATACTTTGGATCCCTCCAAGCCACCGCTGAAGGGTTCGCAGCAATTGTATGTCTGGGCTGCCGAGAATCCTCAATTACGAAGGTAAGTCGAGGCCAATTAAGAAGCACGTTCGGATGACTAGTTACTTGCGTTTTGCGCCAGGCTGTCCGGCACCTCGCGGAAGCGCTCTACTCGGCTAGACTTAGAAAACGGATTCGCCCACCTTGACTTTGACAATGGGTGCGGCTGACCTTGCACGGAGGAAACATGGCCGGAGCCACTGCGAGCGCCCCAGCTCGAATATCAGACCCAAGCGTGCGAGGGGCTTCGTCTCCCACATCACTACCATGGTGGTACCTCTTCTTCTTTGTTTCTGGATTTCCAGCGCTCCTTTATCAGATCGTGTGGGAGCGCGCACTTTTCACTCTCTATGGAGTGAATATTGAGTCGGTGACCATGGTTGTCACCGCCTTCATGGTGGGGCTCGGTCTGGGCAGCTTGCTTGGTGGCGTCGTCTCTCGTTACCAACGCTGGTCGCTGCTCGCGATCTTCGGGCTCGTAGAGCTGCTGATCGGGTTATATGGAGTTTTTTCGTTGAATCTGTTTCACTGGGCTGCCAAATTTACTGCTGGTTCTCCACCGCTTCAAACTGGACTTATCGCTTTCACCCTGGTCGCGCTTCCGACGGTACTCATGGGGGCGACGCTTCCCATGCTCGTTTCTTATGCGGTCCGTTTGTCGCACAATGTGGGAACTTCGGTCGGCGCACTGTAT
>DASQID010000838.1:0-12739 GCA_035631775.1 Acidobacteriota bacterium | reverse complement strand
GCTCACCGCCAACACGCAAAGAATGCGAAGGACCTCCAAGGTCCGCATCTGATTCAGGGACGGGGGGTGACGTCCGCCGGTGTGAGGCCCATCGCCCACTTCACCGCCTCGAGCCACATCTGACGAATGTCCGTGCGGGCCCACACGTCAGGCGGGTGGCCCAGGCCGCTATAAAAGACTCTGCCCTTTCCAAACTCTTTCACCCAGGTGATTGGAATCTCCTTGGAGTGTACGCCTTTGGCGGACATATTGACCTTGCTCGTGTCGAGTTTCATCAAAACCCTGACCTTGTCCGGAGAGAAGTCCTTGGTCTGATAGATCTCGTCCACCAGCTGGAAACCCTCCGGGAAATGCCTGGTGGCGGGGAAACTGCGATCACTGACGATAACCGTCGCAAGGAATGTGTTCCACGGATGGCCGTCAAAATAGCCGCCGATCATTTCTCCATAGGCGGGCCATTTGTAAAATGTGTCCGTAGCGTTATGGGCGCCGAGAAATCCCTTCCCGTCCTCCTTGACGAAAGAAATCAAGTCTGCCTTCTGCTGATCGTCCATAGGCAGCTCACCGGTGGTCATAAAGAAGACAGCGTCGAAGTAGTCGAGATTCTTGGCGTTGCTCGCGAGTTTCTTCTTGGTTATTGCATTGGTATCGGTGCGGACCCAGGTATCCCACAGGCCAGACTGCTTACCAAGCTCATACATTGTGACCAGAGCGTCAGAGACAGACTCATGCTCCCAGCCTGCTGACATCCCGACGGCGAGCAGTCTCTTCTTTTTCGGATTCTGAGCAATCGAAGGTATGGACAGCGAAAGACACATCAAAAAGAGTGCCGCGAATCGAAGCGATCTCATATTTTCCCTCCATGGAAGGCCTATCATCGCACCAGTTCCCCTCTAAATCTGCCACGAATTTCACAAATTTCGCGAAACAATCCCATGTCTTCAATGCCTTGTGAAATTCGTATTACAAACCCGCAATTCCGTGTCCTCCTGGCAAGGAATTCCTTAGGCGAGAAAATGCATTCAGCAAGATCAAAGTTCATAGTTCGCGGTTCGCAGTTCGCAGAGGACACTGATCGCCGGCAGACTGCAAACCACTGCGAACAGCAAACTGCGAACCTGAAATCAGTGCAGAGAGGTCATTGCTGCCTCCTGCTATTTGGTTGCGGCTATGCCGTTCCGGGTAATTCGTGGCAGATTTATGGTCTCGGGGATGTGCTTTTCGCCATGTCGGCCAGTTCGGAGGTGGCGCGGTCGTTACCCGGGTCGAGCTTGATCGCCTGCTCGAAGGAGGCCCGGGCTTCATCTCGGCGCCCGAGAGCCTTCAGGGCAAGTCCCGCCAGAACGAAGCGCAGGGCTCCTGACGGCGGAGACGGCTCCGATTCCAGGCTGCGGTCATCTGCCAGCCCTGCCAGACGACTCAATAGTGCTCGGGCTTCCTCGACCCTTCCGGTGTGGCTGAGCGCCTCCGCCTTGAAGTAATAGTGCTCGGACCAGGGTTCGGTGGTTTGGATAGGCGATCCGAGCGGCTCATCCGCGGCTCGCCGCCACAAGCTCTCCGCCATAGCCGATTGGCCGGCTGCTGCGAGCTCCTTTGCTGCGGCGACGTACTCCCGGGCATGTGACTCTGAGGAGGAGCGGCCAACGCCAAGATTGGCAGGGTACTCGGTTGCCTTCAGAAACTGCGCCGCCGCCAGCTCATGTTTTCCCTCCGACTGGTATTTGGCTGCCAGACCCAGGGAGGCGCGAGCATATACGGCCAGTCCGCCAGACTCTCCCTCACCCGAGGTAATGACCGAGCGCTGCAGCAGCGCGGCGGCATCGGCGAAACGTCCCCCATCCACGTAGGCGGCCGCAAGCGCCAGCACAACAGATGAGCGGGACTTCACAGCCGAAGGCGCAGCCTCCAGCAGTTGAATCCGCCGCTCGGTTGATCCCAGTTCCTTCAGGAGGCTGTCTCGCTCAATGTAGAAACCTGTGTTGCCGGGCGCAAGTTCAATGGCACGCTCATAGGCACCCAAGGCCTCCTCCTTGCCTTTCTCCACGCGCCAAACAGCCAGTGCCAGGTTGCGCTGGAGGATTGGATTGGCGACACCCAGCCGGGCAGCCGCACGCCAGGCCTGGAGCGCTTCTGCGTCCCGATGCTTGCCTGCCAGAACGTTGCCCAGATAATAGGAAGCCCTGCCGTCGGACGGATTCGCCGCCAACGCCACTCGTAGGACGTCAATCTCCTCCAGCCGGTGCGGGAAAACATAGGCGGGGTTTCCTTTGGCTCCGAGCGCATACTGCTCGAGCGCTGCCTTCCTGTCCCCGCTCCGTTCCAGGAAGTAGCCCAGCGCGTAGTGCAGCATCGGGTAGACTGGGGAGTGCGACGCGTTGGCACGCTGGATGCCCACCTGCAGGAGTTTCAGGCATTCTCCCGTCCGTCCGAGAGCGGCATAGTCGAAAACCATCTCCAGAATCGAGTCCGGCTCCCGGGACAGCAATCTCCAGAGTTCCTGTTCAACACGTGACGCAGCCTCGTTGTCGCCAAACCCCTTGGCTATCGCGAACTGTTCCCCGAGCGCGAAGTAATCCAGCGGCATTTCTCGAACCACTGCGTCGATGTGTGCGCGCGCGTCCTCCAAATGCCCGGCCATGCGCTCCGCCAAGGCGAGGGTGGTCCGGACCTTGATGTCGCGCGGATCGAGCATGGCGGAGCGTGAGAGCCGATCAATGGCAGACGGCAGGTCTCCGGTGGCCAGGGCCAGGATGCCCAATTCATAGCGGGCAAGCGATTCGTATTTGCCGGACCGTGCAACCCAGAACATGTCCTCCGCGGCGGCATGGGTCAAGCCTTTGGCCATTTTCACCAGGCCAAGATAATAGTGCGCTTCGACCGAATCCGGATTCCGAGTCAGGGCAGCCGTGAGATGCTGTTCGGCGGCATCGTACTGGCCGCTGCGGTAAAACGAGAGGCCCAAAGCCACATGGGCCGGCGAGTAGCCGGGATCATACTTCAGGGACTCCATGAATGCTTCCCGTGCGCTCAGCTCGTCACTCTTCTTATCAAACGCAAGACCCCGGATGCAGGCCCGCTCCGGGCTGGTCCCGATTCCGGGATCAGGCACAGGGCGCTCCGCAGGCTTGAAATCGGGATTGCCGTCGACGGGAGAACCGGTATGGTAAGAAATGACTTCCCGGCCGTCCGGGCTCTTCAGACGCAGCGTCAGGGGCGCTCCTTCAACCAACTGCGCAAGATCGACGCTGGTGGAAAAGGATTGATCGGGCGAGAGTGTCAGCTGTTCGCCGTAGAGGACTCTGTCGTTCTGCTCCAGTGTCAACTGGGCGCTTTCAAGGCGAATCGTCGGGTTGATCGAAATCCGGGCCCGGTGCGGCTCGACGGCCAGACGGAGGGCGGCATACGGGTTGGCCTCACTAAACGGCCCGCCCATGTGTTGAACCGGATACCAGTACTCGATGAAATGCTCCACCCGGTGTGCGGGGATGAATTCGTGCTCCATCTGAGTTTCGAAGCGGCCCGCCTGGAATTCGACATACTGGCCATCTTTATCAGTCAGCTTGTCGATCCAGATTTTTCCGCTGGGGTCGGTGCCCCAAGTCCAGGTCTTCTTGCCGGCTAGTTCTGTGTGGTCAGCAACGTGGACGATGCCCCAGTCCGACCTCTCGTAATAGATCCCGAAGAAATCGCGCCTGGAGTTGCGCGCAAAGAGTGAGAGAGGACCCGGTACGTCCCGATAGGTTCCGAGATCCACCCCCTTGTATTTGGGAAACGAAAACACCGGCCAGAAAGTGTGGGGGTAGGCTTCGCGCATCGGATAAACGAAGCGCAGATCGTCGGTGGCGGATGCCGCGGCGGTTGCCCAGTACCAGTAGCGGCCCGGAACTTCGCGGCGGTTGTTCAAGGTCACTTCCGTCTCTACGACCTTCCTGCCCGGCCTGAGCCGGATGGCGACTACCCATTGCATGCGCTGAACTCGCTCGGTGTCTCCCACAAACACAACCGCGCTGCCGTCGCTTTCCCGGCGCATGGTGTAATCAATCGGCGAGACCGTTGTGAGGGTGTGCCCGTCGGGGAAATTCCACTCGATCCCGCCCGAAACCCAAGCTCCACGTATCGCGACCATGCCGTATTTAACGACATGGTTGGTATATAGGACTTCGCGTCTGGCCGACTTGTCGTAAATGGAATACAGATGTCCTCCAAGCTCGGGCAACACCGTGACACGCAGATATTCGTTCTCGAGATAAACGGCCTTGTAGGACTTTTGAATCCTCCGGTCCGTGAGATTGTCAAGCACTGGATATGGATACACCGGACGTGAGCCTCGCGACTCCAACAGGGGAGGATTGGGATCCGGCGGCCCCAGTTCGTAAGTGGGAATGGTCAGAGCTGCTTCCCATACGCGTGCCGGGTTTCCGGAGGACTGTCCTGCCGTCGTCGATGGAATCATGCAGACCAGCAGGACGAACGGAATCAAGAAGACTCTGGTCAACATGGAATTCCTCCTATCCCTCAAAAAAACTGCCACGAATGATTCCGGAGCAGCATAGCCGCAACCAAGGAGTTTGGCGTTCCTTCGCGTCTTCGCGCCTTAGGGCTCACGCAAGAATAACTTCACATTTTGCTGCTGGCCCCCAGGCCCGCTGACGAGGCGCGAGCGACGAGCTATACCCGGGGTGGTATGTGAGGAGCGAGCAACAAAGCCGGCGGGCCTGCGGGCCGCAGCCTGAAAGGGCGCGGCGGCGGGCGGGCATCTGCGACGGTGCTCGCGCCAAAATGTGAATTTATTCTTGCGCCAGCCCTCAGCGGTGGCTTTTTTAAAAGCCCCCGCTAAGACGCCAAGACGCAAGGCCCCAGGCTCACCTTTCGTAAGACTCGCGGCGCGCGCTCTCCGACAGCGGGATAAGGTGCTCAAGAGGATCCGATGCAATGCGCTCGCACGCTTCGCGCAACGTGGTGCCGCCCGCGTAGCTTACCGCTGAGGCGAGATGGCCGCGAATCCTGTGAAGCACGTCGATGACACTCCCTGTGTACGGGACCTGCATCTCCTGGCCTTCCGCAGGCGTAGACAGTGCATCCTCGGCGCTCTCCTCCAGTTCCGCGTCGTACAATGCCTCGAGAACCGCCTGCGGGGATGTCATCCCGCGATAGAGCTTCTGTTTCTGTCCGCTCGCGGGATCGATGATCACATGCCCGGGGGCCTCGTCCGTACCCGACAGCATGCCGCCCAGCATGACGGTCGAAGCCCCGCATGCAAGGGCCAGAAAGATGTCTTTGTCGTCCTTGATCCCTCCGTCGGCAATGACTGGAATCGAGTCGTGCACGGCGCACCAGACTTCGCGAATGGCCTGCAGTTGCGGCACGCCGGCGCCGGTTTCAAGGCGCGTGCGGCAGCCGCGACCGGGACCGATGCCCACCTTCACGCCGTCGGCTCCGAGTTCTTTCAGGAAAAGAGCGCCTTCCGCTGTGCCGACGTTTCCGCAGATCAATTCGGCCTCGCCGATCTGTCTCCGGAACGCCTCCACGGCTTTTTTCATCACATCGGAATGGCCGTGCGCAATGTCCATTACCAGGATGTCTGCCCCGGCCTTGATCAGTTCCGCCGAACGCTCCAGAAAGTCGCCGCGGGCCCCGACGGCGGCGCCTACCAGCAGACGGCCCTTTCTGTCCTTGGACGAGTGCGGCCGCTGACGGCTGAGAATCAGGTCCTTTTTGGTGATAAGGCCCTGAATGATCCCGTCGCGGTTCACGAGCGGCAGCTTCTCGATCCTCTTCTCAAAAAGGATGCGCTCCGCATCCGCACCACTTATGCCCGGCTGCGCGGTGACGAGCCTGTCAACGGGGGTCATGTACTCCTCAACGTGACGCTCTTCCATCCCGTCCGACCAGGGCATGTCTCGATTGGAGAGCAACCCTGCCAGCCGGTAGCTGCCGGGCCTTTCCTCGATCAGGATGCCGGTGATGTTGTGCTTGCGGGTGAAGAGCCGCGCCTCACGTATCGAAGCCCCACGCGGCAGGCAAAGAGGCTTTTCCACAATGTAGCTGTGACTGCGTTTTACCAGCTCGACCTCCCTGACTTGATCGACGATGGACATGGCCCGATGGATGATGCCGACACCGCCTTCTAGGGCAACAGTCATCGCCATCCGAGATCCGGTCACGCTGTCCATGTTGGCTGATACGATGGGCATAGAGATCTCATGGTGAAGCGACAGGCGGGCCTTCAGATCGACACGGCTACGGCTGCTCACCAGGCCGCGCTGTGGTCTGAACAAAAAATCATCAAATGTCCTGCCTATGAACTCAGGTTCCATACGTTCAGCACCATGTTGCCCATCAGCATTGCGGTTATCGGTTCGATCCTCACAGACTCATGTGCGGATGGGGCAGTACCCGTCCGCGCGACGATGAGCTCAAGACCTCAGAGTCAGCTATCACTCGCCGAGCGGGTGGCTTGACGAAGCCCCCCGGAGGGGGGCAAGCCAGTAGCCCCGGGCAAGCGCAGCTCAGCCCGGGGTTTGTCGTCCCAGTTGACATAAGCCCCGGTTGGGGCGACAGAACTCCTGATCACGACCGCCCTTCTGTCGCCCTTCCAGGGCGCGGGCTTGCTGTTATGGTTGATCCCTGCATTTCCATGTCTAGTCTTGTCCAACACCAACGCCGGAACAGCAAAGCCCTTTCGAGTCCCGCCAGAGGCGGTGGTTTACATTAATCGAATTATTCACGCCTTGCCGCTACATCTACGGTCATTGTCGGATGCCTGACACAAGTTGTTAGCTGCGGCGGGTCACTGACCCGTCGCCACAGGATTCATGCAATCTACTTCACTTGTCGCCAGCGGCCATCTCCTTTAGCTGCTCCTCGGAAATCTGCAGAATTCCAAGTTCCTGCGCCTTCTGAAGCTTTGAGCCGGCCTTTCCCCCTGCGACGAGGTAACTTGTCTTTGACGATATCGAAGAAATAACCTTGCCTCCGTGGGCTTTAATGAGATCTTCGGCTTCTTTGCGGCTCATGGTGGGCAGAGTGCCCGTGATGACAAAGGCTTTGCCGGAAAAGGGACCCTCAGCCTTGGCTGGAGACCTTTCACCGCGAAAACGCAGCCCTGCCCTTTTGAGGTTCTCGATCAAGTCCCGATTTTCCCGCTCGTCGAGATAGGATCGAACGCTGTGCGCAATCTCCGGTCCGATTCCCTGGATGATCGAAATATCTTCCTCCGCGGCAGAGATGAGCTCATCCATCGATCCGAATCCGCCGGCCAGAAGCTCGGCAATACTCTCGCCAACGTGTCGGATTCCCAACGCGAATAGTACTCTGGCGAAGGGTTGGGACTTGCTTTGCGCGATGCTCGCAAGAAGGTTGCGGATTGATTTTTCCTTGAAGTTCGGAAGGCGCGAGATCTGGTCTTCTGTCAGAGAGTACAGGTCTGCCGCATCTCGGATGAGATTGAGTTCGAGCATCTTTTCGAGCGTCTGCGGTCCGAGGCCGCGGATATCCATCGCACTCTGCCCCACGAAGTGTTTCAACCACTCCAGTCTCTGCGCCGGGCATTGACGATTGGTGCAGAAAGCCATCGCCTCACCTTCTTCGCGCCGGACCGGTGAATGGCAAACCGGGCACTTGGTGGGATTCCGGTACTCCCGCTCCGTGCCATCGCGCTTCTCCCGCACAGGCCCGACGATCTGAGGGATGACATCACCCGCCCGTTTGACGATGACGACATCCCCCTCGCGTATATCTTTGCGGCGGATATCGTCTTCATTGTGGAGGGTCGCGGTCCGGATCGTGACGCCTGCAAGTCGAACCGGTTCGAGGACGCCGTAAGGATTCAGAGCGCCTGTGCGCCCGACATTGATGTCGATCTTGAGCAGCCGGGTCGTTGCCACCTGCCCGGGAAACTTGTAGGCGACGGCCCAACGCGGATCGCGGCTCACGACCCCCAAGCGCTCCTGGTAATCCAGGCTGTTGACCTTAATGACGACCCCATCAATCTCATAGTCCAGTGTGTCGCGCTTTCCCTGCCATTCCCTGCAGAAGGCCGCAACCTCCTCGATGGACCCATGATGGCGATAATTCAGATTTACCGGGAACCCCCATCGCTTCAATTGCTCCAAGACCTCGACCTGGGTTTTGAATTCAGCACCCTCGACATGACCCAGGGAATAACCGAAAAAGGAGAGAGGCCTTTCCGCGGTCATGCGCGGGTCGAGTTGGCGCAAGGCGCCGGCCGCGGCGTTCCTCGGGTTGGCAAATGGTGTTTCCCCAGCCGCCGTACGTTCCTCGTTCGCCTTGTTAAATGCAGAGATCGGCAGATAGGCTTCGCCGCGCACCTCGACGACATTCGGTATTGGTCCCTTCTGCAGGCGTAGCGGAACGACACGGATCGTCTTCAGATTGGTGGTAATTTCCTCTCCGACCAGGCCGTTGCCGCGTGTGGCCCCGCGCACAAAGATCCCGTTTTCATAGTTCAGCGTAACCGCACAGCCGTCGATCTTGAGCTCGGTGACATAGTCGACATCATCGGTTTCGAGAAGATTATGAATGCGCTTGTCAAAGGCGCGCAGTTCATCCTCATCGAAGGCATTGGCGAGGCTCAGCATGGGCCTTCGGTGCTGGACCTTTTTAAACCGTTCCTGGGGCTCCGCCCCGACGCGTTGTGTGGGAGAGTCCGCGGAAGCTAGTTCCGGATATTCCTTTTCAAGCTCGACCAGTTCGCGGAATAGACGGTCGTATTCTGCGTCGCTTATGACAGGTTCATTAGCGACGTAGTAGCGGTAGTTGTGTTCTTCTATTTCCCTGCGCAGCTCGGCAATACGAGCCGCGGCCTGATCCGGGTTTCGTTCCACGGAGTCTCAATATATCAGGCAATTCGGTGCCAGGCTACTCAATCCCCGATTTAATGTTAATTCCTATGAAGCGGGTACATCAGGAAATCGGGGATTGAGTAGCCTGGAACCGAATTGTCGGAAACGGTTGCGAATAATGGACGTACTTCATTATTTAGAACGGCAAAGCGTTGTGCTAGTGTCTATGTTCGACTTGGAGCCTGATTGTTTGCTCCAAGCGGGACAGGCAGCACCAGAATCGAGGTTTCCCCCCTGTGTGGATCGTCAGGCTTGCCTTACGTCGTCCGTATACCTTTGTCGTGATGGCGGTGTTGATGGCGGTGCTGGGCGGCATCGCCATCGTCAATACGCCGAAGGACATCTTCCCGTACATCAATCTGCCGGTCGCGAGTGTGGTGTGGAGCTATAGCGGCTTGTCGCCACAGGAAATGGCAGACCGGGTGGTGACCATCAGTGAACGAGCGATGACCACGACGGTCAACGACATCGAGCACATGGAGTCGACGTCTTACAATGGTGTGGCCGTTATCCGCATGTTCTTCCAGCCCGGCGTGAAGACCGAGATGGCGATAGCCCAGATGACGGCCATTTCGCAAACCATCCTCAGACCCTTGCCGCCGGGAATATTCCCGCCGAACATCGTCAAGTATGATGCCTCCAGCGTGCCGATCCTTCAGCTCAGCATCGCCAGCGATGCTCTGGGAGAAGCACAACTCTATGATTACGGCCAGAATTTCATCCGGACGCAATTAGCGACCGTGCAGGGCGCCTCCGTTCCCCTGCCTTTCGGGGGCAAGCCTCGGGCAATCATGGTTGATCTGGATCCCGATGCCCTGTTCGCCAAACGCCTTTCAGCGACCGATGTGTCAGCGGCCATCAACCTGCAGAGTCTGATCCTGCCGGCCGGCACCGCCAAGGTCGGCGACCGCGAATACTTCGTCCGGATGAACAGCAGTCCCGACACGGTGGCCGGGCTGAACGAACTCCCGATCAAGACGGTGAACGGCGCCACGGTGTACGTCAAGGATGTCGCGCAGGTCCGGGACGGCAACGTCGTGCAGAACAATATCGTGCGCACGGACGGCCGGCGCGCCGCGCTGCTCACCATACTCAAGAACGGAGCGGCGTCCACATTGGACATTGTCCAAAGCGTCAAGGATGTTCTGCCGCGCATCATGGCCGGCTTGCCGAAGGAAATAAAGTTGACCGAGCTGTTCGACCAGTCCCTGTTCGTCCGGGCGGCGATTAATGACGTCGTGCGCGAGGGTGTCATGGCCGCGCTGCTGACGGGCCTCATGATCCTCCTGTTCCTTGGCAGCTGGCGCAGCACGCTGATCGTGTGCGTGTCGATACCACTGTCAATACTGACGTCGTTGGTGTTGCTGAGCGCGCTCGGACAGACCATCAACGTTATGACGCTTGGCGGAATGGCACTGGCCGTCGGCATTCTGGTGGACGATGCGACGGTCGCCATCGAAAACATTCACCGTAACCTGGCGATGAAGAAGCCGCTCACGCGGGGGATCCTGGACGGCACGGAGCAGATCGCGGTGCCTGCCCTGGTCTCCACCCTGGCCATCTGCATTGTTTTCGTCCCGGTATTGCTTCTGACCGGTGCAGCCAGTTTCCTGTTTACTCCGATGGCCATGGCTGTGGTGTTCGCCATGCTCGCCTCCTACCTGTTGAGTCGGACGCTGGTGCCGACCATGGTTCACTATATGCTGCCCTCGGAAGTGGAACTCTATCAGGAAGGCGAGGAGGGACACACGGCCTCGACAAAGGGTGTGTTTTGGCGTATACACCATGGTTTTCACAGGCAGTTCGAGCGCCTGCGGAGCGGTTATCGCCGAGCCCTGGATTGGAGCCTCAATCACCGCGGCGTTGTCTTGATTCTGTTTGTGGTCTACTTTGCGGGTTCACTGCAGCTGATGTTCCTGGTCGGGCGGGATTTCTTCCCATATGTGGATTCCGGCCAGATGCGACTGCACGTCCGGGCCCCGGAGGGGACCCGCATTGAGGAAACCGAGCGCATATTCGGAGCAGTGGAGCAGGCGATCCGCCGTATCATCCCTGCCGACGAGCTGAGGACAATCCTGGACAACATCGGACTGCCGACCGGGGGGTTCAATCTAGCCTTCGGCGACAGCGCCACCATCGGGCCCTTCGACGGCGAGATCCTTATCTCGCTCAATCCCGAGAAGCACGCTCCTACACAGGAGTATGAGCGTATCCTTCGCGAAGAATTGCCACGCCGGTTTCCGGAGGAAACATTCTTCTTCCAGGCGGCCAACATCACGAACCAGATATTGAATTTCGGTATTCCGTCTCCCATTGACGTCCAGGTGACGGGCCGCAATCTGTCGGCGAATTACGAGATTGCCCGGGAGATTGAGAGGCGGGCCAAGAACATTCCAGGAGCCGTCGACGTACACCTCCGCCAGGAGATGCACAGCCCTACCGTCTTGCTGGACGTGGACCGCACGAAAGCCGGCCAGATCGGGCTCACACAGCGCGATGTTGCCAACAGCATGCTGATCTCCCTCAGTTCCAGCGGGCAGGTTTCTCCTAACCAGTGGCTGAATCCCGCGAACGGTGTCAGTTATCAGATCACGGTACAGACGCCGCAGTACCGCGTAGACTCCTTCGACGCCCTGCAACAAACACCCATCACGGGCACGGGAAACCCTGCTCCTCAACTGCTCGAGAATCTGGTGCGCTTGAGGCGCAGCACAACGATGTCCATCATCAATCACTACAACGTCCAGCCGGTCTTCGATGTGTACGCCAATGTCGACCGCCGGGACCTGGGAGGCGTCGCCAACGATGTCTACCGTGTGATCCGGGACATCACGCCGAAGCTGCCCCAGGGCACATTCATCAGGGTGCGCGGCCAGGTGGAGACGATGGAGACCTCTTTCGTGCGGCTGGGCTTGGGCCTGTTGTTCGCCATCCTGCTCGTGTATTTGCTGATGGTGGTGAACTTCCAATCCTGGCTGGACCCATTCATCATCCTGATGGCTGTTCCGGGCGCGCTTTCCGGCATTCTTTGGATGCTGTTTCTTACCGAGACAACCTTCAGCGTGCCATCACTCATGGGCTGCATCATGTCTATCGGCGTGGCGACCGCCAACAGCATCCTGCTGGTGGTGTTCGCAAATGATCTACGCCGCGAGGAATTGGCTGGAGCGCGGGAGTCGGCGCTCAGTGCGGGGTATATCCGTTTGCGCCCAGTCCTGATGACTGCATTGGCGATGATCATTGGTATGCTGCCCATGGCATTCGGCCTCGGTGAAGGGGGTGAGCAGAACTCTCCACTGGGCCGTGCCGTCATTGGCGGCCTTATCATGGCTACGGCTACTACTCTGTTCTTTGTGCCGGTGGTCTACAGTTACCTCCGCAATAAGCCGCCGGTCGACAAGGATCGCCAGTTCGAGGAAGAATCCCATGCAGGCGAGTCGCGCCCGCAACTTGGATAGGAATATGGAAGAATTGGAGCAAGAGGTTCAGCCCGATCGTCTTGACTCGGGGCCGTCCCAGGCAACGGCGTCGTCGAGGCGTGTTTTCGCAATCATTGCACTCCTGGGACTCGCGTTTGCCGGCTTGTTCATCTATGGGTATCGCCATTATTTGCAGCGCCAACGCGTAGTTGAAGCGGCGGCAAGTGCCGCGGGAGAGTCTGTCCCCATTGTGAACGTTGAAAGGGTCCGCCGCGCGCCTGCCACCGCCGAGTTGATCCTTCCGGGTAACATCATTCCTGCCACCGAAGCCTACATCTATGCCCGCGCGGCCGGCTATGTCAGGCATCGGCAGGTAGACATCGGGGACAGGGTTCGCGAAGGGCAACTGCTGGCACAGATTGAAGCGCCCGAACTGGATCAGCAAGTCCAACAGGC
>DASQID010000837.1:0-4164 GCA_035631775.1 Acidobacteriota bacterium | reverse complement strand
CTGGAGCTGGAAGGCATTGCCGGAGTTCGGATCCCGCCAGTAATTCGGTTGGGTGAAACGAGAGGATGATGTCGCCGGCACAACGGATCGGACAACATCGGACATCGTCAACCCGAACTGCCCGGCCCGGTCGCGGTTAATATTGATGTCCAGCGTGGGATAGTTGACTTCCTGCGCAAACTGGAGATCCCGCAGAAAAGGCAGTTTTGCGACTTCCGCCTGGACCTTCTGAGCGTATTCGTAATTGGCCTGCAGGTTAATCCCCTGAACGGCCACCTCGACCGGTGTTGGTGAACCGAATCCCATAACCTGGCTTACGATGTCACATGCTTCGAAAGAGAATCGGCAGGCCGGGAGCTCTTGCTGCAGGGCCGTGCGCAACTTCTCCCGCAAGGCATCTCCTCTTTTCATCTCGGGCTTGACAGCCACCTGAATCACAGCTTCCTGGGGACCACTGGTAAAGAGATGGATCAAATCCACGGTGTAGCTGGAAGGTACTACGCCCACGAAGTCACTGGTGATCGAAACGTTGTCCGGTCCAACCTCTCTGCGAATCACGTCCAGCGCATGGAGCACGATCCGCTCCGTTTCCTCCACTCGGGTACCGGTTGGGGCGCGGAGCCGAAGCCGCAAGATTGGGGCATCGACATCGGGAAAAATCTCCGTTCCCATACGTGGCAGGATGATGGATATGAGTCCAACGGAGGTAATCAAATAAAAGAGGACGACCGGCCAGCGGAACCGCAGCACGAGTCTAAGGTATCCAGAATAGATTGCCCGGAGGCGCTCGAAGAGCCCCTCGCTGCGATGCGATTCCTTCATCAACCATGTCGCAAACACCGGGCCCAGGCTGCTGGACAGCAGATAGGACGCGATCATCGCGAATCCGACGGACAGCGACAGCGGGACGAACAACTGGCGGCTGACGCCGATCATGAAGAATGAGGGAACGAATACGGCCAGGATGCACAGCATCGAGAGCAATCGTGCAATGGCGGTGTGGCTGGAGGCCTGAAGCACGGCACGCGCTCGCGAAACACCCGGGACCATCTGAGTATGGATATTCTCGATGGATACCGTGGCTTCGTCGACCAGAACGCCGACGGCGAGTGCCAGCCCTCAGAGTGTCATGATGTTGATTGTCTGACCTGTGCCCCAAAGAAGAATTACGGCACTGAGCAAAGCGAATGGGATGTTCATGACTACGATCAGGGCGCTTCGCCAGTCGCGCAGGAAAATCAACACCATCAGACCGGTTAAAAGAGCGCCTAGCACGCCTTCCGTAACCAGGCCGCGTATCGAGTTCGTGACATAGGGAGACTGGTCGAATTCCAGCCTTACATCAACATCCTCAGGGACCACTTTTCTGAAATCGGGGAGGGCGGCCTTCACCGCATTGATCACGGCCAGTGTGGAAGCGTCCGCGCGCTTTGTGACCGGGATGTATACCGTGCGCTTCCCGTTGACGTGCGCGTAAGCAGTAATCAGGTCCGTGCCGTTCTCTATGGTCCCGATGTCCCTGAGGAAAACAGTGGTTCCGGACACGGGACGGATCGGCGTGCTCAATAGATCGGAGAGATTGGCCCCCAGCGCGGCATTAGTTCTCGCGATGCGGTTGATCGTTCCGGTCCACATATTGCCGGACGGCATGACCAGACTGGATTTGCTCACGGCCGAAATCGCTTCATCCGGGGATATGTGATATTGCTGCAGCTTGTCGGGATCGAGCGTGACGACGATCGTCCTTTGATTTCCCCCAAAGGGTGGTGGCGCGGAGACGCCGGGCAGCGTAGCAAATAAAGGCCGCACGCGGTTCAAAGCGAAATCCTGCAGCTCACCCTGAGAGCGGGTCGCGCTGCTGAAGACTAGTTCGCCCACAGCCACGCTCCCCGCGTCAAAGCGGGTGATGAAGGGGGGAACAGTTCCCGGCGGCATGAAAGCGCGGGCGCGGTTCACATACCCCACGGTTTCGGACATGGCCTGGCTCATGTTGGTGCCCTCATGAAACACGAGTTTCATGAGCGATGCCCCCTGTATGCTCTTGCTCTCGACCCGGTCGATGCCTGTGATGTAGAGGAAGTGATACTCGTAATAGTAAGTCAGGTATCCCTCCATTTGGGCCGGGTCCATTCCCCCGTAGGGTTGAGCCACATAGATTGCCGGGTCTCCCACTTGCGGAAAAATGTCGACCGGCATTCGCTGAACCGCAAGCACGGCGCAAAGCGCGACCGCGAGCAGGGCAACGACGACGGTGATCGGTCTACTAAGGGCGGCTAGTACGAGACGCATGGTTTTGCAAACTCCCGAGACTCATTGGCTTACTTCGGCAAGAAACGGTTGAATGTCTCCTGCTGCTGTAGCGACCGCCAGAAGCCCGCGCCATACACCGAGCCGGGCGAGGGCATCGTCAATCTCCGATTGCGCCAGCAGTCGCTGTGCTTCCGCCACCTCGTCGATGTTTCCCAGCCCCGACTGATACCGGGCTGTCGCCTGTTCAACCGTGGCCCTTGCCGCCGACACCTGTATTGGAGTGTTCGCTGCTACTCTGCGGGCACCCGTCAGATTGGCTACAGCCGTGTTCCACTGTGCTTTGAGGTCGGTCGCAATCTGCTGATACCGGGCTGTCTCTGCGCGAATCGTCGATTCCTGCCCGGCCTCACGCGCATGAATTGAAAAACGATCGAATAGAGGGAACGTTACGGTAAAGCCTAGCGCATAGTTCTGGGTATCCGGAGCGAGGCCGTTTAGACCTCCGAGCCGGTCTCCGTTCACCTCGGCGCCAGTCCCGCGTGCATAGGCGGAACCTTGTAGAAAGAACCTGGGAAAGTACGACCGCTCCAGGACTCTGAGCTGCGCTTTCAATTGGTCGATGACCGCATTCTGTTGGCGTGCAACTGGATTTGCGGCCGTGTCAAGCGGGGTGATGGCGTGGTCCTGGGGCAATTGAAGCAATCTTGGCGCAGAGGTCGTGATCTGGGTCGGCTCCAACCCCACGAATTGTGAGAGGCTTGCTCGCGCAACGTCGACGGCCTGCTGGGCCTGGATCAGTTGTGTCCTGGCCGCCGCCATCTCGGCCTCGGCACGTGAGGCGTCAGCACCGGGCCGAAGCTGGGCCTTGACCAACGCGTTGATCGTTCTGGCGATCACCTCCGTCCGGTCCACTGCGGCCTGCGCCGCCCGGACCGTCTCCTGGGCGGCCACCAGCGTGACGTAGACGTCCGCCGTTGTGACCGCGACCTCAAAGCGAGTCCGCTCCAAGGCTGCCTCAGACTGCGTGCGCAGAGCCGTTGCAGCTGCAATGCTTGCCCGCCGATAGCCAAAATCAAAGGGCTCCCAGCTGATAAGCGTTCCCACCGCACTGCCCCACACAGTGCCAAAGTTGTTCGTCCCGAGAACAGGGCCGGAGATAGATGGAATGATGCCCTGAGGCAGGAGTAATCCGAAAACGTTGTTCCTCGTGGCGCGATTCACCTGTGCCAGCGCATCGACGCGCGGCAAATACGCTGTGCGCGCGAGTTGAATGCCGGCCGCTGCTGCGTTGATCTGCTCCTGAGAAACCCGTACGGAAGGATAGTTCCGCATGGCAGCCTCTACTGCCTGCATAGGTGTCAGGTCAGCCGGCTGCGTGGCCTGCTGTGCCGGAAGTTCCAAACCGGCCATCAATGAAAGGGCCAGAACTCCTTTTGCGTAATTGCACCCGCGGTTGTTTGTCTTGAGCACCGCCTCTATTCCCCCTTTAACAATTCGCCGATGAATTCACGAACTCGCTCTTTGGCTGCCGCCAGGGCCTTGCGCCCCAAAGGAGTGGCACGGTAGACCCTGCGTAGTGACTTGCCATCCCGCCGTTCTGTCGCGGCGATGTAGCCCTTCCTTTCTAGTCCATGCAATAGAGGGTAGATGGTACCAGGACTGATCTTATAGCCGTGGCGCGCCAGTTCTTCGGCTATCCCAAGTCCGAACTGGGGCTTTTCGGCGGCGTGATATAAGACATGCAACCGCATCAGACCCGAGTAGAGGTCGCGATCATCGAAGGTGGCTGTTGGGTCAGCTTTCGTCTTCGTCATTCGATAATGATCTGAATTATTTTATCTGATGCCCCGAGCACCGACACAAATGTTACGCGCGCTGACTTCTGAGAAGACTGAAGATTTTCTGAAATTTTCT
>DASQID010000836.1:0-16245 GCA_035631775.1 Acidobacteriota bacterium | reverse complement strand
CGCCCCCCCCCCCCCCCCCCCGGGGGGTCTGGGGACCCCCCGCACCTTGATTTGGGACACGAAGCAAATTGAAGCGGAACGTTCACAAAGTCGCAGTAGGATTGCCGTATTTTCGTGCGTAGGTGGCATTGAGGGTTACTTCGTCCTCGAAGCGGGGATACATTCCGACAATCACCGCGTCGGTGGGCTTGATCCTTTCAAAGGCGAAACGGAATGCAGTCTGAACGGACTCCTGGCTCGAACACTTCCGGCCTGCGGCAAGAATCTTGAACGCCAGGCATGGCTTGCCGACCTGACGGATCACCTCGGTCATTTCCAAGGGGTCAGATTCGAAAAATGGTTCGTCCACAACGACCTTTCCAAGCAGTTTCTGCTGCTCCTCACGAGGGCGTGAGACATAGTAGAGGCAAGTCATGAAAAGATCGTTCTCCCATCCCTCGTCAGCCATGCGCCTGACGTTGGCGGGGCAATGGGAAGAGACGCCCGCAAGAACACCGTGATCGCGCACCTTCTTGACGAAATCGCGCACTTGCTGCGCTTTTCCGGCGCGAAAGAGTGAGTCGGTTACACCGCCGTGGTGCACGATCGCAATCGGATTCATATCCGCAATGACCGTTTTGAGCGGCGCATCCTTGGGCCGTTCTGCGTGAAGGCAGATAAAATTGAGCTTTGCGCCACGCTCGCGCACCGTGCGCAGTGCGGCGATTGGTTTTTCCAGGTGATCGAACTGCCAGGTGTTGATTCCCTCGCGGACACACTTCTCGAGAAACTCGATGGTGCGCTCAAGCGTGAAGTATTCCAGCATGTGCCGGCTCATGTTGGGCACGGAATGCCCGAATCCGCCGATCGGATTCCCGCCGGTGATCAGGCGCGTTACCTTGTGGGGGCCGAGTTGGATCAACGGTATTCCCGTTGTGGGGTTTCCCTGCGGTGAAGCCTCTGCCATTGCGCCACCGGCGGTCAAGACTGCGGCGCCGGTGCATGCCTGTTTCAAGAAGTCTCTGCGACCTGTCTTCGTCAAATGGAATGATTCCTCGATCATGATAATTCCTCCCACGTTGAGTGCCCCGAGTCTAGCACCGGAAGTCGGTGACAGGCGAGTATTTATCCAATTTCCTCCGCCGCGGGCCTGCAATCGCCTGGTCACTTGAACCGGGGAAATGGTCGCCCGTCACCAGTCCTCTGGCCCAATTTGCCCATAGACTTGATAGAGACGCCTGTCTTCTCTGCCCAACCTGAATTGGTCCCGGGGGTCGATGTGCGCGAACTCGCAGCCTTGTATCCTAGCGCAAGTTTTCCGGCACACTGGAGTCAGCGATGCGAGTGGCAGAACGAATCCTACTGACGACGCTTTTCCTGGTGCTCACGCAGGTGGCTCCGGCCTCTGCCATCGACATTGTGACCGTATATACGGGAGGCGCTCCGCCGGCGGAATCGGCGGGCGCGGGCAATCTCGTCGATATTTTCAATGCGGCTGCGCGCATCTGGGAGGAGGCTTATCAGGACGAGTTCACCCTGAAGCTTTATTTTGGTTGGGCACCGCTCGATTCCGCAGGAAATCACTCCCTGGTCGAGCAGGGAGGCTCACCTAATCGTGAGACTGTCGGAATCATCCTCTTTGACAACAGCGGCAGAGTCTCCTTTTATCTCGATCCGACCCCCAATCAGCACGAAGAGTATTCCCGCATGACCCAGGAGTCTCAGGATCTGGGCGGAGGATTCATCAATGTAGCACGGGTCTTCCGAAATCCAGTCGGTGAGGCTGCCGGGCATGTGGACCTTCTCTCGGTGGCCTTGCACGAAATAGGTCATGCATTAGGTCTCTGCGCAGCAAATCCGAACTTCATCAAAGAGAGTGCCCATGGCTTCATAGACATCGCTGGTCGCCTTCCCTTCGCTGGAACTGTTATCCCCCTCTCGGCAAACTATTCCGGCATCACACCGCACATTGATCCGGTTCAAGTCGCTTACGGATCACTCATGGCGGGAATTAGTGGCGACGAGAGGAGAATCCCTTCCTCTGTGGAGATCCTGGCCAATGCCCAGATCAGCGGCTTTCAGGCACTGAACCTCGATCTCCTGCCAATGAGCATTGCCACTTCCCAATCGCCCTTGCCGCCCGCCAGCCGTGGCTCGTCCGGCCGTCTGGGGTATTAGACCGCAAGCGCAGCTTAGGGCTGGCGCAAGAATAAATTCACATTTTGGCACGAGCGGCCCGCCGCCGCGCCTCTTTGGGCTGCGACAGACCCTTACCGCCACCCTCCAAATCCTTGCCATTTCAGTGAGGATACGGTACCTATCTTTGCGCGTTTGTGAACAATCGGTGAGCATCCAAGCGCTTGGTTTGCCGGCCGAGATTGTCAACGGGTCAGCGGAGCGCGAGTGGACTGCGCCCGATTTCTCCGCGCCACGAGCCAGGAACCTCTGAGGAGCCCAATGGGAACTGCAGCGAATCGTCCACTGACCATTGGGGTCGATATCGGCGCCACCAAGATCGCGGGCGGCCTGCTGAATGCCAAGGGGAAGCTCACGAAGTCCATTTTTCTTCCGACGCTGGCCGACAGGGGACAGGGCGCCAGCCTGGCGCAAGTCTTCCGGGTAATGGAGCGTCTCATCCGGTTCGCAGGGGGAAGAGAAAACCTGCGGGGGATCGGGATCTGCGCTCCCGGACCGCTGAATCTCAAGACCGGCACGGTGCGAAACCCTCCCAACCTCAGATGGCGCATCGTGCCGCTGGCGCGGCTCGTCCGCCAACGGTTCGGTTTACCGTGCCTTTTGGAAAATGATGCCAATGCGGCAGGACTGGCGGAGGTGTTGATAGGAGCGGCCGCTGACTATCGGGACGTTTTCTACGTAACGGTCAGTACCGGCGTCGGGGCAAGTATCATCATCGACAAGAAGATCTATCACGGGAAGAACGGGCTCGCGGGACACGGCGGCCATGTCCCCATCGACTACCACAGCCCGTACGTCTGTGGTTGTGGCACGCACGGCTGCATTGAGGCCCTCGCTTCGGGCCCCAGCATGGCACGTCGTGCCCGCGTGTTGCTGGAGAGCGAACACTCCACGCCGAGCCTGTTGCGCACTCTGTCTCGCGGCGATCTCAACCGGATCACTCCGGCGATAATTGCCGCGGCTGCACGCCGCCGGGACCGGATAGCCAAATCGATCCTCGACGAAACAGGGTTCCTCCTCGGCGTGTGGCTGGGCGGAATGATATCGCTTCTCGATCCCGAGGCGGTCGTGATCGGAGGAGGAGTCTCTCACATTGGAAAGCCTTTGTTTGACAAGATACGCGAGACGGTTCCGCACTACACTGTATTGCGCGACCGTGTTGCCACGCTTCCCATCCTGCCGGCAAAGCTCCGGAAAAACGTAGGCGTATACGGAGCGGCGAGCCTCTTCCTGAATCTGGCATAATCCCCGGCGGACGACTGAACACTAAGGAGGGCGTCCCATGATCAAGATCAGCATTCTCTACCCCAACACGAAAGCGTCGTGGTTTGATATGGCGTACTACGTCGAAAAGCACATGCCCATGTCCATTCGCCTGCTGAGCTCCCACCCCGGTTACAAGGGGGTTTCAGTCGAAAAGGGACTCGGAGGTGCGGCTCCGGGCTCTGAGCCGGCATTTACCGCAATGTGCCATTTCTTGTTTGAGTCCGCTGAGGCATTCATGGCGGCGTTCACGCCGCACGCGTCAGACCTTCAGGGAGACATTCGCAACTATACCGATATTGCGCCTGTCATTCAGATCAATGAAGTACTCATTTCTCAGCAAACAGACTGACAGATCGGCAACGGCGGAGGAATCACTGCGCATTCCGGCCCGAATTACCGGCGGTGCCGGAAATCCCAAGGGGTCTGCGGCTCTGAAGCACCTACTTCCCTAGCATGTCCGCCAGCAGACTTGACGTTTTCTCATCCGGCTTCTGGTCGATGATGTAGAGCGCGTCTTCGATGCCGGTGCGCCTGAAAGCCTCGGTGACATGGATGTATTGCGCCTTCACTTCCCGCGCGGCAAGCGGATGTCCGAGCGGATCCGCGCCATTCACGATCCAGACTTCGCGGGGCACCAACGCCGCCACCAGATCCGGCAGATCGAAAGACTTCACTACACCTGGGATGATGCTCTCGAATATCTGCCGGATCTCTGCGAACTCGTTGATACCGGAAGTCACGCTCAACTCGGTCGGATCCTGTCCCAAAAGCCACGTGGGTGAGAGGAATGCGAGTACGCCCACGATCCAGATCGGTTTTTTCATTTTCGATTGCTTCCAGAGAAGGCGACTTCTCCCGTGCTTCGGTCGTCCGGTGGCGGGAGGATGCGTCTCCTTCATGTTTCAGCCCTAAGGGCTGGCGGAAGATCTGACAACCGTTCCGCCGTGGACGACCAGGCGAACATTGGTCAGAGCGTGGAGGTCCTGCAAGGGATCACCGTTGACCACAAGTACATCGGCAACTTTGCCAGGCTCCAAAGTGCCGAGTGTTCGATCGCGATAGCAGACGTGAGCTGCGTTCCTGGTGGCTGCGACAATTATCTGCATCGGTGTCATTCCGGCCTGCTGCATCAATTCTATTTCGTGCATGGGCATTCCAACCTGGAACGGTTGTGGGGCGCCAGAGAAATCCGTGCCTAGCGCCACCTTGCCTCCCGCAGCAATAAAACGGCGCAGGTTCGCCTGAGCAGTGTGCGCGAGCCCGTAAAAGGACCAAAGCTCCAGAGTAGGAATCCAGTAAATGTCCTTTGCGACCATGCGGGCAACCAGATCCGGATCATTCAACTCATCCGCGACCATATGTGCGATTTCATTAAATCCCCATTCGACTGCCGGCACGAGATCCATAACGGCGGTCACGTGAACGCTGACCGGAACTCCCCGCCGGTGGGCAGTCTCAATGACGGCTCTCGCTTCTTCCTTATTGAATATGGGGAGGTTGGCGATACCCATGACGATCAGTCCCGAATCGAGGCACGTCTTGATGAGATCGGCGCCATGATCCAGTACCAGGTTTGTTTGAGTGCGCGCTTCCGCCGCGCTCGATGCCGTCAGAACTACGGTGCCCCCAAAGGGAGTGGGATAGCCGCCCGGGGTAGAGATCGGCGGCCCGGTTGCAATGATCCGAGCGAACTCCGGAAGTGGCAGATGCTGATCTCGAAACGACATTGGCCACCATAAATGCTCAACTCCGAAGCCCAGATCACGAACAGTGGTGACACCTGCTTGAACCCACGCGCGCAGATTGCTTTCGGAGAACGCGCTGTGGACATGAGTGTTAAAAAAGCCCGGGAGGATGGTTCCCCCATGAACGTCGATGATTCGGGCACTCGAAGGAATCGTCACCCTGTCGCGACGCCCCACCGATTTGATGCGATCGTCATAGATCAGGACGATCCCGTCCTCCAGGGGATCGCGTCCGGTGCCGTCGATTACTCGGGCGTTTACCAGCGCGAGAACCGATTGCGGGGCAGGCATCGATGGGATTGCCGGGATCGCACTGAATAGTCCTGAATGCTCAAGCAACGCGACGACCGAGAACCTCTTTCCGCCTTCCGCCGTCAGAATCAAGGAGCCCCTGAATCTTTCCGGCATCTCTGTGCATTGGAAAACGAACTGGGCGCACTGCTGAGCCGGGCCGAGCGAGAGCGTGAATGTGCCTGTGGTGGCAATCTGGTTGGAGTCGGCGACAAGCCCTTTGATTGAGATACTTTCCGCCCCCGGATTGGCGATGGCAAAGCCGGTGTATCGCCCGCCGGCCCGGTCATCATCAATGGGAATAGTGGCGACAGACGCTGCAGCCGCCGAGAGCACTCCAGCATTCGTAGTCAGGATTCCCTCGCGATTCACACGCTTAAATGTGGCCACGCCTCCCAACGATCCGCCATAACTCTCCACCCGAGCCCATCCGGTGCGGATTGAGTCGAACAAATTCTGAGCGGATGCTGTAATGAAACTAGTCCCGCCTGGCGGAATGGTAATCGGCACGGATGAACCGGTGGCAAGCGTTCGAGTCCTAATTGAGGCAGCCTTTGAGCTGGGGCCCGAGGATTCGAGACCCACCTCCATACCTGTGCCGGCAGGAGAGGTGAGAAGCAGCGTACCCTCCAGGACTGTGCCGCCCGCATTGGACAGGGTAAAGACAGTACTGAACCCGTCGCCGACGGCTATATGGGGGAAAAGCAATGCCGAATCGGCTGCTCCGAAACGCCTTGATTCCCGGAGCAATTTCCGTGCGGGCGGTTTTAAAGCTTCAGAGCTCGATCCGGGAGCAATTCTGATTTGGCTTTGCGCTGCTGTGAAATGCGCTCCGAAAATCAGAACACAAAGAACATCTCTCGCGATGCGTGATGCCGGTCCGCTGTCCATAGGCAGGGGCATCGAGGCCGGGCGGTGTGGATTCGGTTCTCCGCCAGGTCAGGATGAGTCTTTTATAGCACCTAATATCCATTTGCTTCAACATCCTGTCCCGAGGGTTGGTGTGCGGTTCACGAGGACCGGAGTTCAGTGTTGCCGGTCTTTCAGAGTCTGCGTGATGCGGAATTGCTGTTGCGCCTCCTCCTCTCGCCCTGAGCGGAGATAGGCGCGGCCAAGTTGGTAGTGACTGTAGGCCTCTTTGGGGTCAAGCTTGACGGATGTCTCCAGTTCTTGGATCGCCTCCCCTACGTTCCCCTGCTCGAGCAGTGTCTTGCCAAGGTTGTAGTGCGCCACAGCGTAATCGGGCCGAGCTTGGATCACCTGTCGAAGCAAAGCGGAGCCTTCGTCGGTCCGTTGCTGCGCGAGCAGTGTGAACGCGAGATGGTAGCGGGAGCGCACGTCTTCTGGGTGCGACCTTAGTTCCGCCTGAAACTCGCGCGCGGATTCGTCCATCTGCGCCTGTTGAAATGCCATGATTCCCAGGTAGAAATGGGCGTCGCGCACTTTGGGGTCAAGCTCCAGTGCGCGCTTGAATTCCTGGCGCGCTTCGTCCGGCTTGTCCTGGCTCGCGTAGGCTCTCCCCCAAAGGACGTGCAATGGAGCTGAATCAGGGTGCGTCTTCAGCAAATCCTCGATCACGCGCTGCGCCTCGTCGGACCGCCCGGAGAGTGCCAATGCGTTGGCGAGTCCCAGTAGTATCCCCGCGTCAGCCGGCCGTGATTGTCGGACCTGTTCAAATAGCGGTACCGCTTTCGCATAGTCACCCAGTTCGGAGTATGCGAGGGCCAAATATTGATTTGCCATTGCGTCCGAGGGGTCCGTCTTTAGAACGCCTTCCAGGTGTTGAGCGGCTTCAGGAAATCGTCCGGCTCGATACAGGATCATGCCAAGATTCGACTCGATCCTGGCGTCGGGGGGCAAAAGAGACTCGACTACCTCCAAGTTTCGGGATGCTTCGTTGAACCGTCCGAGGTTCGCCTCAGCATTTGCGAGTCTGTCGTAGTCTTCGGCCAGTTGTTTCAGTGACGCAGTGAGCGTGTCACGTTCCTCGGCATTCGGCTCGGCTGGCGACGAACTCTCTCTGGCTTTGCATGGCTGCGCCGGCAACGCAGATCGCTTCAGCTCTCTTCGTGCCGCAACGAGGTCTCCTGTGCAAGTGTATGCCTGTATGAGTAACCTCTTCGTGTCGGGATCCTGGGGTGTACGGCGCACAAGCGGCCCCAGCAATTCGATGGCGCCGCTATAATCTTCAGTGTGGAGCCTGGCATCGGCCAGTTTGAGTTCCAGGGCGGAAGACTCGAGGTCAAGCTTCCAGGCGTTTTCTAGTTCTGCCCGGCACTTGTCCCATCGCGCTTCCTTTCGAAACAAATCGGAGCGCATCTGGTGAAGACGGACGATTTCAGCCTTCAGACGGGAGATGGTTGCATCATCAAATTGCTGGGCGGAGCGCCCCACTGTCGTCGGCAAGTCCTGCGAGTGCGCTCGAGGTGGCACCAGGAGAAGGGCACCAGCGAGTGCCGCAAGAAGATGGCTCGGGTGTCGCAGCGCCCGAGCCGATTTGATTTCACTGGCCAAGTCCGACACGCCCCTCCCTCAGTGTCAAACGAATAGGTGGTTGAAGTTAATCGTACCAGAACGAGGCCGGGAGCGCCGGAACCATGTGCTCCTCCGCCTGAGTCCCGGCGACACTGATGCCTCAAAAAGTAAACTTCAGAGCGAACTGAATCTCCCGCGGCGGCCGTGCACCCGTCACGGAACCAAACCCCGAGGATGGGTCCGCAGGCAGACCAACCAGCGGGACGCCGTTTGCGTCGACCTGCGGGACAAATGTGGTGTTCACACCGCTGAATTGCGTATGGTTGAATAAGTTGAAGAATTCCGCCCGGAACTGGAGGTTAGCAGACTCAGCTGCCAGCGAATTCCCTCCCTTGCCGAACCAAGGAATCTTGAAATCCTTGAAGATCGAGAAGTCCCAATTGTTGATGCCGGGGCCGACGATGTTGTGAATTCCCGAGTTCCCAAACGTTCCGAGCGGCTGGAGAACGAAGGCGCTGGTATCGAAGAATTCGCCCAGAGTCCGTTTGCCCTTTGCGAGATTGGGATTGGAGACCAGGTCGGGGCGTTGGCAGGCCTCGCTGAGCGTTCCGTTAATGTCGCGGTCCTCGCACACCGTCAGAGGCAGTCCGGTCCGGAAGGTTGTAATGCCCACCAGTTGCCAACCGCCGAGGGCGATCCCCCTCAAGCCCTGTGCATTCCGGTAAAAAGGAAGACCCCAGACATAGTTGAGGACAAAGGAATGGGGTTGGTTCTGGGCGGCAACACCCCTATTTAGCTCGGGATGGTAAGCGTCCTGAACCGGGTTGGAGTGTCCTTCCGAGTCCTGATTGTTGGCGTCGGTAACGTTACGCCCGAAGGTATAAGCAGCCTGCAACTGAAGCCCGATACGGTCGACACGGTGGTTGACGAAGGCCTGGAGCGAATCGTACCGTGAGCTTCCAGCTCGCTCGTTCAGGTTGATGATGCTGTAACCCAGGAATGGGCGAACCGAGTTGGGATCGCCAATCGGGACAATGTCAGGCGGGGGAGTCGCCGATTGCTCTCCCCAGAAGACGGGTAGTTGATATTGTGGAGCGACCTGGTTTATATCCCGGTTCCGGCCGAGGTGAATCTGGCGGCTTCCGACGAAGTTGATCTCGACCGTCGTCCCGCGAACAATTTCCCATTGAATACCTGTGCTGTATTGATAGCTCTCCGGGCTCGAGTAATTGAGGTCCAATGCAGACAACTCCACTGGCGGCTGCGGGGTGCTTGGGTTGAACGGCGCCAGCTGACTGAAGCTGATGTTGCTCAGTCTGGGGATGTGATCGAAGGGGGGAAACTGGCCGAGCGAGCTTGTTTGTGAGCCCGCATCCCGCCCATGATAGATGCCAAACCCGCTTCGGATTACTAATCGATCGTAACCTGAGAGAGGCACCCAGGCCAGTCCGATCCGAGGTTCCCATTCGTTGAAGTGCCTGTTGACCAGCGCCTCGTCCACGCCGCTCGTCTTAGCAGGCGTGATGATTCCATTCACGACGTTGCACAGGGTGGGATCGACGAGGCCGCCCGAAAAAGACGCCGCCGCGCACTGCGAGGGATTGTACAGGCCCGGGTCGAAATTGCCGATGTTCTGGTCGGCAGCTCGGATCGGGCTGAGGTACTGCCACCGTAAGCCGAGGTTCAGGGTCAAATTGCGTCTCGCCTTGTAATCATCCTGCACATAAAGGGCGAGATTCTTGTAGTGGCCACGGACCCGGTTGAGTGTTTCTTCCTCGCTGTAAGTGGCTATATTTCCCAGAAGCATGTCCTCAAAGGTGTTGAAGCTCAAAGTGCCGGCGTTAAAGTTGCCGCCTCCGTTGGCAGGTTCGTCCTTGCGCAATAAAAGAAGATTAAATCCGACCTTGAGGTTGTGCTTCCCGAAAAAGGAGCTCAAGTCGTCTTTGAACATCCAGTTATCGGTCTTGTTGAAAAAAGGAGCCTGGTGAGCAAGCAAATTACCTGAGCCGCTGCCGAAGGCCTCGACGGAGCTCACGGTGGGAAATGAGCCGCTGGTTGCAGGGAACAGTTCGCTGTAAGTGAAGCCGGAGCGGGAGGCGAGCTTCGGATCCGAAGATTTTCCGGTCGCGAAGATAATGTGGTTGTGCGCATATCCTCCCTCGAAATCATTGACGAGGCGCGGGCTCAGGGTGTTCGTAACGTCCAGAACAGCATGGCGGCCTACCCACTGCCAGTCGCTGTTGACGCTTGGCCAGTTGTCGTCGCCCCAGTTCTGTGCGTTGATGCCCGCCTGGGTGAGATTCATTCCGATGTAACGCAGCATGATGCGGGTTTTTTCACCAATATTGTGGTCCCATCGGTAAGTCGCATCGTTGACGTTGGTCACCGTGGGTTCGCTGGCAATCCAATTGAAGCCGTTCACGGCGAAATTTGCGTTCGGCAGGGGAAGACGGGCCAGGATGGCCGCGGCATTGGGATCGATCTGCGAGGGATCCACATTGGCCTCTCCACTGAGCGTCGCCTCAAACGGATCGGCCGGCTGGACTGTGCAGGGCGAGGAGGTTGACTGGCAATTAGGATCCAGGATACCTCGGGCCTGACGCGCGCTCGGGACAGTGTCGGTCGCCACGTTGCCGCGGACCTCGCGGCGAAACTCCTGGGATATGAAGAAAAAGTCCTTGGTTTTGTCCTGGTTGTAATGCCCGGGAAGCCAGAAAGGGCCGCCGATCGTGCCGCCGAAGTTGTTCAGGCGTAGCTTACTCTTCTGCCCTCCGGTCGAATTAAGGAAGAAGTCCGCTGCATCGAGCTTGTCATTGCGAAGGAATTCAAAGAGGCTGCCGTGAATAGTCCTGGTGCCGGATTTGGTAATCACGTTGACGATGGCGCCAGTGCCGCCTCCGAACTCAGCGCTGTAGTTGTTGCGTAAAATATTGAATTCGGCCAGCGAATCGACCGAGGGCGTGACCAATAGGTTCGCGTTCGAACCGTTATCCTCGTCGTAGAGGCCGTCGATGAGAAACACGTTTGAGTTCGACTGATTTCCGTTGACGGACATCGCCGTGTCACTGCTGGTGCCCAAACCACCTCCCACCCTGCCGCTGTCGGGTGCAACACCGGGCACCAGGTCCACGAGCTGGTTAAAGGCGCGGCCATTGAGAGGCAAGGCTTGTGTCTGAGTCTCACCGACCAGGTTAGATATCAGAGCCGTTGCGGTGGAGAGAGTTGGAGCTTCGCCAATGACTGTGACCTCTTGCGTGGGTGCGCCTACCTGCAGAGCAATATTTAAGGCTACCTTCCCGTTTACATCGAGGTGGATACCGCTCTGTGTGTACCGCTTGAAACCTTCCTTGCTGACAATCAGGCTGTAGTCGCCTATGGGAAGGCCTGTAAAGAAGAATACGCCCGCCGACGTCGTCGTCGTACTACGCACGGCCTGTGTACCTTTGTTGGTGACCGTCACGTTCGCATCGGGGATCACCGCCCCACTTGAATCCACGACCGTTCCCGAAATTGTGCCCGTAATCTCCTGCGCAGATAGCGATAGGGCGCCGAGAGTCAACACCATCAAAAACGCCGTGGCCCTGATCCGGATCATTCTTCCGTACATACCCGTCTCCTTATCCACATGTGAACAAGCCTAAGTTCATTTGGCTCCGATGATCCGCCGGGGGGGGGCGGGTCTGCCGTAGCACAAAGGATCCGCATTAACACCCTCTGCAATCCCGGTAAATCGTTGCCAGGGGTACGTAACGAACTGTAGTTTTCAGGGCTCTAGCAAAGAAAGGGGGGACAACCTAACTCGAGGGACCCTGGCGGCTCTTGAAGCCGTCATTGGTGCTCATAGTTAGACTTGGGTTTCCGCAATTTCTCCGCGCAGCCGAGGACGAGTCTTATACCTTCCGACTCCGCAGAATGGAACTTACAAAAACCCAGAACTGAGCAATTACCCGTGAAAGAATTACATTTTTTGTAACATTCAGCCTTGGGCATGTCAAGGTGAGACCCGAAGAAGGATCTCATTGGCGTATTATGATCAGCCCGACAGCGGCGGCGGCAACCACGCGGAAAACATTGCCAGGGTCATTGCACAATGCGCAAAGTCCAGGAATCGCGCATTCCAGGTTTTTCCGCGGTAAGCAGGATCCGATACAGCCGGTCCCCCCAAGATGATTTCAGCCGGCTGTCTTCAATTCGGATCTCTTCAATCGAAGCGGAAAAGACGCTCGGATCGTAGATAATCCTCACCTTGCCGGAGGGAAAGCTGCTGCCATCCAGAGTCAGTTCACCCGCAGCACTCTGCGTAACCGGGCATGCCGACATGAGGGTTTCGGTTATCCGGGGCACGGACTTCGTCAACACGTAGTTGTCGCGCAGTTCGATCTGATTGCGAGTGCGATCGAACGAGAGCTGCCGTCTCCAGGAATCGAGGTTGGCATCTTTGGGATACGCGTGCGCGATTTCAAGGCTCAATTCGACGACTCGCTCGTCCGCGCGATAGCTGACGTCGGAGGCAGCAAAGGCCCTTCCTGCACTCTGCATGACGCCCCCGATCGTGGGGAGGTTGTGGTAGGCCGACTGCATCGTCCAGATTTTGTATCTCTCCGAGCTGAAAGTTTTCGCGGTATAGGTCTCCACACCGACATCGACAACTGCAGGGCGGCCGTCGGCATAGACGATAAAGTTGCCCACGTCATTGTGATTATGACTCTCGGCGTTGTGGCCGCCCTGCGCCGCAAGGTATAACCCTGTGATCGAGCCCTCCTGGCGCCTGGCCGCCAAGACCTGGATTCCCGGGAACCAGGCGTCTTTGACGAACGGCTGGCGTCGAGGTGCCGACTTTATTTTGGAGAGGTTGAACAAGGCTGGCAGCTGCCGGCCAATACTCTCGCCCGATTCCGGGAGCCATCCGTTCTGTTCCGCCGCCCATGCTCCGAAGGCCTCCATGAGCTTATCGCCGATCCGCGTCCCGTATCGAAACACAAGGTCACCGGCTATGTGGACCTTTGCCGGTGCATCCGCGAAATTGATGAAGTACCTGTCACTTATGTGAGCGCGGTATATGTAGCGTCCGATCTCCCGGACGAGCGGCGCCTGGTAGAAATCGATCGCACCGCGGCTGGCAGAATAGAGCAGCTCGAGGCAGTCGAACAGGGATCCCCCAGCCCGAAACCAGTACCCCGGACCTTCGTCGCAGCCGCCATCTGGGTGGTAGGAGGCCAGGAACCGGTCAAGCGTAAGCAGGGCCTTGTGGACTGCGGCAATCCGACGGTCGACGTTGGCTTCGACAAGCAAGCTGGTCGCGAGCCAGTTCGAGGCGATCCAGGGAGTCCAGTTGTTCAAATCACGGCCCTGCTTCGGATCCAGTCCCATCCACCAGAAATCCACGCGGTTCATGCAGGGCGACAGGATGCGGCGGTCGATCTCGAGCCTGATGCGCGGTCGAACGAGCGGTGACACAGAATCGAGTGCCGGGCCCAGGAGGTAGTCGGTCCATGAAAGAAGGCTTGACGTTTCCGCGGCGAACAGATCGACTATGGGTTCGCTAGCGTCAGGAAGCCCTGGTCCGGCCTTCTGCATACCCAGATGGGCGGGCACGCCCCAGAAGGTCTCTTCGCAAGTCGCCCAGATGCCGTTCAGAATGTCGTCGAGATATCTTCCTTCGCCCTGCGCACACTCTGCCAAAACCAGGGACGCGAGCTGCGCACGCCGCCCGTCACGCACACGCTCATAATGTGAGCGATTGCCGTTGCGCCCGTATTCCAGAAACAGGACCGCAGGAAGAGGCTGCCACGATGAGCCGCGCAGCTCCTCCCCATGGGCGATTAATGACTTGCGGACGTCGCCAGGGAGGGCATTCCATCCTTCGCGATCGGCAGAGGTGGGGAATGGATTCCAGTTCTCGCGGGACATAAGAACGGACGCCAGCCTTTCAGGCGGGAAACCTCCACTCAAGAGGTTCCCGGCCGTCCTGACATCTTGAGCGTGACTGACGGAGCGCAGAGGCGATCCAAGCAGTGCTCCGCTGAACACTACAAATTCTCGTCGACTGAGTTTGCGCATAATGACCACCCTGATGTTTTACGACCTGAAGAGAGCACATTGCTCGCCTGCCGCCGCGCTCCTTCGGGCCAGCAGCAAAGTGGAAACGTTATTCATTGACAGACCCTAAGACTCGCGGCTGTGAATTCGACCGTGCGAGTCTATCAGGTTGTGCAGGGCGCGGAAAGCCCGGCAGCATGGGTGGCGCAGACCGGCAACTATTGCCCCAACTGATCTTTCCATGCTTCCAAAGGGGCAAGATGTAACAGGACCCGCCAGGGCCGTATTATGAGGGTGAGGGATGCAGCAGAGGGTGCCGGTGATGCGTGTCAAAATGGGTTTCCCGACACAAATCAGAAGAGGGAACCCGGCAATGCCGGTGAACCCTTTTAATCGCATCTCCATCTGAGCTATCCGTGCTCGCGATCATTGCCGCGCTCGGGGGCGTGACAGCTCGGCCGACTGCTTGAGTCGGTTGTAAAGGTATTGGACGTAATCGAGGGAAGGGAGTCATGTACAAGCGCTTGGGTCAATTCACATCGGCAATCTTTTTTGCTTTTTTCCCCCTTACGCTTCTGGCTCAGCACCCTTTGACCAGCCACTACCGGGACAACAGCATATTCCGAGGGCGGGCCAATCCGAGCCTTCAGATGAAGTCGATGACCTTCGCTTTTCAATTGCAGAACCGCCCGGACCTGGAGCGCCTGGTGTCGGATCAACAGGATCCGAAGTCGCCGAATTATCACCGCTGGCTGACACCACAGGAATTCGGGAATCGATTCGGTGTTAGCGAGCAGGAATATCAGGCTGCCGTTCAGTGGTTCGAACAACATGGCTTCGCCGTCAGGATGCAGCCCGGAAACCATCTCAGGATCTATTTCGACGGTGCCGCGGGTGATGTGGAGCGAGCATTCAACGTCACAATCGGAATGTATGAGTATCGGGGCAAGACTTACTACGCCAACGACGCCGATCCCGGAATCCCCGCAGAATTGCAGGGCAAGGCTCATGGTGTTTACGGGCTGGACAACTTCCCCAAGGTGCATCCCATGTATAAAGTCGGGAACGGGCTCGTTCTCGCCCCGGGCGATGCGCATCTGGCCTACAATCTGACTCCCCTCGATCAAAGCGGCATCAACGGCAGTGGTCAGAGCATTGCCGTAGTGGAAACTTCCGACTTCAACATCAGCGATGTGCAGCTGTTTCGTAACACCTTCGGGCTTCCGCCGAATGATCCCCTGAAGTTTTTCGTATCGACCAATCCGGGAATTGACAAGACCGGGGGTGAGGAGGAAGCGCTGATGGATGTGGAGTGGGCTGGGGCGATTGCGAAGGGGGCCACGATTCAGGCGGTCATCAGCGGCACCGCCGATATCCAGCCGGCTTTGGATTACGCTGTTAACCAACTGTTCTCCACTCGCGTGATAACCGTCAGTTTCGGGGACGGAGAGTCCGACCTGCAGCCCGGCCAGGCGCGACAGTTCATGAACCTGATGGATTCCTATTTCATGCAGGCTGCCGCTCAGGGACAGACAGTTCTGGTTGCCTCGGGTGACGAGGGTGCGCAGCAGTCCATTGGGACCAACAGCCTGAGCCCCGGGCCCGACATCAATTATCTGTGCGCTTCCGGTTTCGTAGTTTGCGTGGGTGCGACATCGTTGAATTTGAATTGGGTTAGCTCCGGGAACGCGACCCAGTACGTGAGCGAGACAGCTTGGAACAACGGCCGTTCCTTTCCTAACTTCGCAGCGAGCGGAGGTGGAAGATCCTCATACATAAGCAAACCCGCCTACCAGGCTGGGCCGGGCGTTCCTGGCGACGGCCTGCGGGATGTACCCGACGTTGCGGCAATGGGCGACCCGGGCGGGCCGGGGGTGCTCATCGTTCTTGGCGGCGCGATCGCCAATAAATCCTACGGTGGAACGAGTCTGAGCTCTCCGTTATGGGCTGGCGTTTTTGCCCTGGTCAATCAGTTCGGTTCTCCAGGTGGAGTAGGATGGGCTAATCCCCGGCTCTACCAGATGGGGACTGCCCAGCAACAGTCCTCGAGCGCTCCGCAGGTCTTCCACGATGTGACGTCAGGAAACAATTCGACCCCCGCGGTGACAGGATTCAACGCAGGCATCGGTTTCGATCTGGTGACCGGCTGGGGCTCTTTCAACGGAGATGTGTTCGTGAGAAATTTCACGGCGCAGACCAGCACCCCACAGATTCTTTCGTTGGATGGCACTCCGTCGTACTCGGGAACCATTCC
>DASQID010000835.1:0-6417 GCA_035631775.1 Acidobacteriota bacterium | reverse complement strand
CGAGAGACCCCGGGCAAGCGCAGCGCAGCCCGGGGCTACTGGCTTGCCCCCCTCCGGGGGGCTTCGTCAAGCCACCCGCTCTGCGGGTGGAGTCTCACTGGCATGTGTGACACCATGTGTGAAGGAGAGATCACATGATATGGGGCAAGGGGCTCGAAAGTGGGGTCCTGACCGAACAGGACGTTCGCGGCCTGATGGGCGCGGCTTTATCTAAAGCGGGCCTGGATGGTAAGCGCGTCTTAATCATCATTCCGGATGCGACCAGAACGGCGCCTATTCCGCAGATGTTCAGGCTGTTTTACGAGCATCTCGGCGAGTCCGCCGCGGCCCTCGACTACCTGATTGCCTTGGGAACGCACCAGCCGATGAGCGATTCCGCGATCAACAGGTTCATCGGAGTCAGTGCCGAGGAGCGGTCAGGGAAATATGCCGGAGTGCGGGTGTTCAATCACCGCTGGGACCGGCAGGAGACCTTCGTCACTCTCGGACGAATCAAAGCTGCAGAGATCGGGGAGATCACCGGCGGTCTCATGCATGACGAGGTCGAAGTGAGGCTAAATCGACTCGTCTTTGATTACGACCAGATCATCATCTGCGGCCCGACGTTTCCGCACGAGGTCGTTGGGTTTTCCGGCGGGAACAAGTATTTCTTCCCGGGGATCGGCGGCGCGACCGTCATCAATTTTTCCCATTGGCTGGGTGCCGTGATAACCAGCTACAGCGTGATCGGGACCAAGTACACTCCGGTGCGGCGAGTGATCGACAAAGCCGCGAGTCTCATCGACCGCCCAAAGCTTTGCTTCAGTCTGGTTGTGAAAGGGGAATCGCTTGCCGGCCTGTACATCGGCTCTCCCGAAGAGGCCTATGAGGCGGCGGCGGACCTCTCAGCCAAACTGCACATCCGCTGGGTGGACAAGCCGTATCACCGGGTATTGTCGGTCATGCCCCGAATGTACGACGATATCTGGACGGCTGCCAAGGGGATGTACAAACTGGAGCCTGCCGTTGCCGATGGCGGGGAGGTTATAGTCTATGCTCCCCACATTGATGAGATCAGCTATACGCACGGCAAGCTTCTTGAAGAAGTCGGCTACCACGTGCGGGACTACTTCCTCAAGCAGTGGGACAAGTTCAAGCACTATCCGGGCGGTGTGCTTGCGCACAGCACACACCTGCGCGGCATCGGCGAATATGATGCAGCGACAGGCGTGGAATCGCCGCGCATCCGCGTGACGCTGTCCACACGCATTCCGGAGGACCGTTGCCGCCGCCTGAATCTCGGATATGCGGATCCGGACACCATCCACACGGAAGAGTGGCGGGGCAGGGAAGAGGAAGGCGTACTGCTCGTGCCGAAAGCAGGCGAGATGCTCTACCGCATCAAGGCGAATGGCTAGGAGATCTGTTAGCGTTTCTTGGCGCTCCTTGCGTCTTTGCGGTGGCTTTTGGCGGTGCCCCGAGGGATCGTCCTTCACCTAGAGAGCAACGGCTTTGCCGAGGCGGGCTGATTTGTAGACTGCCAGAACCAGTTCGAGCGCCCGGCGGCCCTCAATCCCATCCACAACGAGCTTGCATCCTTCCTGAATAGCTTGAGCGAAGTCCTCCATTACCCTGCGGTGTCCCTCACTGTCAATCGCCATCGCGTTTGAGGATCCGTCTGTTACTTCGCCCGAGGGAGGCGCCGGATTTGGGGAGCCGTCTTTGGGCGCCCAGGTTGAGATGTTGTCTCCATCCAGCACGGCCGTTCCTTCCGTGCCCGTGATTTCCAGCCGTCGCTTGAAACCCGGATAGACCGATGTCGCTGCCTCAATGACGCCCAGCGCGCCATTCCGAAATCGGAGTGTCGCGACAATGGTGTCCTCTCCTTCAATCTGGGGATGGAGGAGTTTCCCGGAGTAAGCGTGAACCTCCGCGACCGGGCCGGCGATCCATTGGAGCAGATCTACCGTGTGGATGGCCTGATTGATGAGAGCGCCCCCGCCGTCCAGTGCCAGGGTGCCGCGCCACGCAGCAGAGGCGTAGTACTGGTCGGTGCGATACCACTTTATGTACGCGCTGGCCATAACCAGCCTGCCCAAGCGGCTCTCATGCACCGCCTTCCTGAGAGCACGCGGGGCATCGAGGAACCGGGATTGAAGCGAAACCCCCAGTTGAATTCCGGACTGCGCGCAGATCTTGATCAGATCGTCTGTCTTTTCCAGTGTGACGTCTATTGGTTTCTCGACAAGAACGTGCTTTCCCGCGAGAGCTGCCGCGCAGCCCAGTTCTGCATGGGTACCGCTCGGGGTGCAGATGGTGACTGCTTCGAGGCTCCGGTCTGCGAGGAACGCGCCAAGGTTGGCATGCGCCGCCACACGGAATTGCGATGCAAGTTTCTCAGCCGATGCAGCGGATCGGGAGCACACGGAGACGAGTTTCAGCGCGGGCACGCGCGCTATGGCATCCGCATGAATTCTGGATATGTTTCCACAGCCAAGGACTCCGATTCCAATCGGTTGCATGCGCGCTTTATACCACAAGGCGGTGCGAAGCCTCTCTGCTATGATTATCCAAATCATGGAGGAGTTCGGTATGCCCGGTACTTACAAGAGAGTCGAAATTGTCGGAACCTCCCCGGTGAGCTTTGAGGAAGCGATCAAGAGTGCAGTGGCGGAAGCCTCGAACAGCATTCGGCACATGGATTGGTTCGAGGTTGTCGAGATGCGGGGGATGATCAAGGAAGGGAAAGTGGCCGAGTATCAGGTCGTTACCAAAATCGGCTTCAAAATTGACCGTTAGTGCCGAAATCTGCCACGAATCTACGAAGGATTAAGGGCACAGCTTTCTTCGTGAAATTCGTGTGATTCGTGGCAGTTTTTTTAGGCACGGACGCTGGCGGCGGGAATCCGCTTCAGCAGATCCTCCATCTCACTGCGACTCTCGCAACCGATCGTGAAGCAGTCGAGCACGTCCTGCGAAAGGGCGTATTGCAGGGCTTCGTCGATCTTGCCGCGCATATCGCCTTGGCCGAGAATCTTCATCCCGATGACACCCTTGCCCTTGGATTTCATCTCCTTGAGTACCGAGATTACCGTGGCAGGATCCGCATCCATGTGGAGACCGGCCGGGTTCAAGCGTGCTAGATCCACTTCAACCCATTCTGAAGCCGCCGCGGCTTTCAGAGCTCCAAGGGTATGGCACGAGACTCCATGAGTCCGCACGATCTTCTTTTCTTTCGCCTCCCTCACGACCGCCATCGCGCCCTTCTTCTTCTCGGGCCAGTCATTGTCCTGCATGCAGTGAAGCAGAAAGATGTCGATGTAATCAGTTCCCAACTCCTGGCGGAAGCGGTCTATATCAGAGCGCATCTGCGCCTCGGTGGTAGCCCATGACTTGGTCATGATTACTACCTTCTCGCGCTTCACGCTTTTCAAGGCTTCGCGCACGTGCGGATGGCTGCCGTAGCTGTCGGCGCAATCCCAGAAATTCAATCCCTGATCCACGCCGGCCCGAAGCAGGTCGGCCAATCCCTGAATTCCGAGCTTCCTGGTTTGATTCGAACTCTTGTTGTACCCGACGGTGCCGGTTCCCTGGGCCAGGCGAGTAAGCTTGATGCCGGTCTTCCCGAGGGTGACGATATCCTGAGCGTTTTTTTGTTTTGCCGCGGCGAACAGGTGGTAGGGGAAGTTGGGAAACTGGAGAGCGGCTGCTCCTGCCAAAGTGCCGGCCTTCAAAAAATCACGTCGTCTCATGCTGTGGTTCCTTTCCGGAGAGTTGAGACATTGTAGCATGCCGCCGAGGTTCGGCTTCACGGTGTTCACATTCACCTCCCAGAGAGTTCGTAGCATTCCCCGACTTCGGGCAGGCCTTTGCATTCAACGCTCCGATACAGTGAAACAGTATGTTTGCACCGCCACTGCTACAACTGCGGATCAATGAAAACAACTGCGAGCCCAGATTCCCGACGTCCTCACCGTCATTCTTACGCGATCATTAAGGCTTTTCTGAGGCTGACGTTGTGGCTGAGTGGCCCTTCGACGGTCTGCGCAAGTGTCCAGCCCGCGCGTTTGATCAATCCGCTGAATGACTCCAGGCTGCGCAACTGTGTGGCGATCTTGCTCGCCTTGTTGAGCATCCCGGCGGGGCCGTCGGCTTTTGTGACAGAACCGACGAAAACTGCATCGTCTGGGGTGCAATCCTTCAGAATCTCCAGATTAGCAACGATTTCATCATCGGAGCCATATTCGAAAAGCCCTCCCTCGGACGACATCACGACCACTGCGTTCCTGGCTTCAGGTTGGATTGCAGCCCGCAGGCCGGCGGGTTTGGCCCAGTCATAGAAAATGTGGTCGAATCTGGCCTCCACGCCCTGGAGCGGCGCCCCTTCAGCCATCAGCGCTGCCATTGCCCGGCTGCCGAAGCTGGGGCCTGCATCATCGAGATCCAAGACTTGAATGAGAACCTTCCGGCCGGATAACAATTCCGGATGATCCCTGCGGATGAGGATCAGGGCGTTGAGGCTGTCTGAGGCAGGACCGCCGCCGATGTTCAGGAGATGAATTGGCTGTCCCTGCTTCCGACTTAACGCCGGGGTGAGCCCCTCACTGATCAGACGGGCCATATCCCGCAGGCGGATGCGGGCCGACAGGGGCGGCAACGCCGCTGCCAGCTTACGATCCGTGCGCCCCGCATAACCGTCACCAAGATTCTCCGGCCCCAGCTTCATGAGGTACGTGACCATGCCGCTCACGAAGGTTCCTTCGGAACCCATGATCGCGCGCCCCAAGACTGAGCCCCTCACGAGGAGGCCGAAGACAATGCGCTGGAGAAAGGCCGGCATTCTGTCCCTGCTCTTCGTGGCGCGGATAGATTCCTCAAAGAGGTGTGGCAGCTCCGTCTCGCTCACCTGGAAGGCAAAGGCGGGATGCGTCATGTCAATGACGGGAAGCTCGATGCCATCATCGGTCACAGCATAACAAACACCCGCCCTCTTATGCCTCTCAGGGATTCTGACTTCCATTCCCTCCTCCAAGACTCCCACAGTCGCTTATTCGAAAGGGGGGTCTATAACATGAGGCCGGAATTGTGGTCAAGACGAGGACGTTCCCTCATGCTGCCGGGGCAGGCTCCAATACGGGAGTGTGAGTCCGGCGCTTCCCGGCGTAGAGGGCGGCAACCTGTCTGATCCGTTCCCAGTCGAGCGGCGCCTGACTCTCGCCGCGACAGGGCACCCAGCAGGCGCCGCAGTCGGTTGGACCAAAGCGCCCGGGTGTCCATTCCATGTACGGAATCCCCTCCGGTGATTCGCTGCACCTGTATACTAGTCCTGAGGGACTTACCGTCACAAATTTTCGTCCGGAGGGACAACCGCTGATTCCGCCTGATTTGAAATATTCCGGTATCCGCCGCAGATAATAGGTGGAAGATGTCATCGTCCCGCCCTGCAGCTTCACTGCCACTGCTTTCCCTATCAACTGCTGCAGGGCCGTGGCCTGCTGCGCCGTGATGTTATGAGCATCATTGCCGTTTTTGGCAGATGTGTATGCACTCAACTATACCCGGGCGCCCACCGATCGTGCCCACTCGATTACGTCGGCGACACAAGCCAGATTCTCGGTCTTGACAACCGTTTGAATCACGAGATTATCGATGCCTGCCGCAATCAGCTGCGGAATATTCCTGAGAATTCGCTTCGTGAGTCCTGGAATGCCGCGCGTGCCGTCGTGGCGCTCATCCGGAAAGTCCAGGCTGACGGTGATCTGATTCAGGCCGGCGTCCCAGAGTTCCAGGCCCTTCCCCACGCTCAGCAGAGCGCCATTGGTAACCATGCCGAGATATATCGCCGGGAACTCGCGTCGTACGTCTCCGATGAGCCGAGCAAGATCTCGGCGCAGCAGCGGCTCGCCACCCGTAAATATCACCACCGACGGCTTGAGCCTCCGGATGACGGGTACGTAGTCGTCGAGTGGCTTTTCCGAGGGAGTGCGCCAGTAACGGCAAAAATCGCAGCGCGCGTTGCACGCACGCGTAACCTCGAGGTTTATCAGCGTAGGATGCCCAGTCCAGCGGGATTTGACAAACTGAAGTGCCCCGGCGGCCTTTTCGGACCAGCTTGGGTCGCGGCGGATTGCGTCCATGACGATCCCTCCCTTCGAATTCGTTCTGAACGAAACGCGTGCGGCAAGATTGCCGTCCCGCACCTGCGATTGCCTCGAAATGCGCAATCAGGCGGAAACCGGCGCACACTCCATGCCTGAGGAATCAAATCGTGGGAGGCGTTGATAGATAAGGAGATCGGTGAGATCGGTCAACCAGTGAGCATTAGCCGAAGCGCAAAAAAACACACCCGTTGTTGAAAAAGTGTTCTGTCGAGGACGTACCACACGTTCACCTGTCTGACGAGTCTTTCGCAGCGCATCTCCCGTGCGCTGTTCGCCT
>DASQID010000834.1:0-8481 GCA_035631775.1 Acidobacteriota bacterium | reverse complement strand
TTAGGAACGACATAGGCGGCATTCCCCTTTCTTAGCCTGCGGATAAGATGAGCCAACAATTGATCGGCGCTGAATCCCTGGGCGGCTGCTTCGGCGAGAAAGCGATCCTCGAGCACCGTCAGCAGTCTCTCGCGTTCGGCTCTTGCCATGGCCTTGGGGGCGGGAGACTTGACGAACGTGCCAATCCCGCGCCGTGTTTCCAGAATTCCCGCCCGTTCCAGATCCCGATAGACCTTGGCGACAGTGTTGAGGTTTATGCTCAGATCGACTGCCAGCTGGCGCACCGTGGGCAGTTGAGTATCCGGTGGAAAGCGGCCGATCGAAATACCCAACCGAATCGCGCGATCCAGCTGCGCGTAAAGAGGCGTTGGATCGGAGGGATCAATTTGAAGCGGCGTTTTGCATGCCATAATGTAATATACAACTATTACACTATGACACCATTGTCAAGAAGATTTCTTGATAGTACGCGCCGTGGCTGGTGTCGCCGGCCGAAATGTATCGAACCCAGACAAGAAATGAAAGTAGCCGGGTGCGGGATTTCTCAGATAAGACGGATGCCAGGGGCTCGCTCAACAACAATTTCACATTTGGACTGAAAGAAAAGTCCTGTGGCTCCGGTCCTCAGACCGGCGCTCCCGGGGTTCTGATGACCCCCGGCACATGAATTCGCACTGTACCAGAATGTGATTTTATTTCTGCGCGAATCGACCTAGTGGATTCCGAAGAAACTTGACCACGCAGTTACTGGTGTAAAATGGACTCACATTGTCCAGCGAAAGGAATCACCTATGAATCGCGTCTCTTACTGGCTTGCGATGATTGCGGTTGTGCTGTCCAGCCATGCCCTCAGGGCGGAGCCGAGGCCGTTGTTTCAGAAGCCCACCCTGAGTGCAACCCAGATCGCCTTCGTCTATGCCGGCGATCTTTGGATTGTGGCACGTGAGGGCGGCGTCGCAAGAAGGCTCACAAACGGGGCCGGAGTCGAGACGCGGCCCTACTTTTCGCCTGACGGAGCCGAGATTGCCTTCACGGGCGAGTATGACGGAAACGTCGATGTGTACACCGTGCCTGCCGCAGGAGGAGTGCCGCGGCGGATCACGTGGCACCCCATGGCTGATCTGACCATGGGATGGACACCCGATGGAAAGAACATCATCTTCAGCTCCCCTCGATCCAGCTATACGGGTTTTTCCCAACTCTTTGCCGTGCCACACGGCGGGGGATTCCCTGACCCGCTTCCTCTTCCGATTGCAGGAGAAGGTTCGTACTCGTCGGATGCGACGAAGATCGCGTACGTTCCCGTGGACCGCGCCTTTTCCATGTGGAAGGGTTACCGCGGCGGGCGGACTACTCCGATCTGGATCGCAAAGCTCGCCGATTCGTCCATCGTTGATAAGGTGCCGCGAGACAATTCGAATGACTTCAACCCGATCTGGATCGATGACCGGATCTTCTTCCTATCGGACCGGAACGGCGCAGTCTCGCTTTTCTCGTACGACACGAAAAAGAAAACTGTCGTGCAAGTGGTGAAGAATGACGGTCTGGACCTGAAATCGGCATGCGGCGGCCCAGGTGCCATTGTCTACGAGCAGTTTGGCTCACTTTTCCTTTACGACCTGAAGAAGGGCAGTCCGTCTCCTGTGGAAGTACGGGTGACGGCAGATTTGCCCGAAGTGCGGCCTCATTTCGTGAAGGTGGCGGAGCGCATTCGCAACGCCTATCTGTCGCCCACCGGGGTCCGCGCCGTCTTCGAGGCACGCGGCGAAATTCTCACGGTTCCGGCTGAAAAGGGCGATATCCGGAATCTGACTAACACGCCGGGAGTGAACGAAAGGGATCCTGCATGGTCGCCCGACGGCACGCGGGTGGCGTATTTCTCCGACGAATCGGGCGAATATGCGCTCCACGTCGCGAAGCAGGACGGTATGGGAACCGTGCAGAAAATCGACCTTGGCACCCCGGGATCGTTTTTCTATAACCCGGTGTGGTCCCCCGACAGCAAGAAGATCGCCTATACCGACAAGAGACTCAACCTATGGTATGTGGACCTTGCCGACAGCAAGCCTGTGCACGTCTTCAAAGACACTTTCACCGGCCCGCAACAGATTACGGAAGCTTCCTGGTCCCCGGACAGCAGATGGCTCACATATACGCGGCAGGGCAAGAGCCACATGCGATCCGTGTGCGTTTATTCGCTCGAAAACCGGGAAAGCCGCGACATCACGGATGGCATGAGCGATGCAATTTCGCCCGTTTTTGACCGGGGAGGCAAATATCTGTATCTGGTTGCCAGCACGGATGCCGGTCCACTGATGGACTCCTCCATGACCGGCTTCAACCGGACTTTCACCAGCACCATCTATGTCGTCGTTCTGCGCAAAGACCTGCCTTCGCCCCTTGCCCCTGAGAGCGACGAAGAAAAAGCCGGCGCGGAAGCGGGCGTGACGCAACCCGAGCCGGACTCCGCAAAGAAGGCGAAAGAGCCACCCGTTGTCCGGATCGATTTTGACAGGATCACGCAGCGAATTCTGGCTCTGCCGCTTCCGTCGCGGAATTACCAGCGACTGCTGACGGGCAAGGAAGGCATACTTTTTGCGCTCGAAGCCGGCGCGGTTCCGCCTCTCGGCGGCAACGACACCCTGACAGTTTCTCGTTTTGAGCTGAAGACGCGCAAGACCGACAAGTTGGTCGAGAACATCACATCATTCGCGGTGTCCGACAACGGCGAGAGAATGCTTTACCGCCAGAACGCGGCGGATGGCGGACGCGCCGGTCAGTGGACGATTGCTGCCATCGGGCTGTCGCCTGCCGGCGCCGGCAGCCAGGCAACCCGGCCCGACGTTCACGTCCTGCGACTCGAGGGCATGGAGGTTCGCATCGATCCCGTGGCAGAATGGAAGCAGATGTATCACGAGGCATTCCGGCTCGAACGCGATTTCTTCTACGATCCGGGTTTCCACGGCTACGATCTGAAGGTAGCCGAAAAACGGTACGAACCGTACCTGCAAGGCATCGCTGCCCGTGTCGATCTGAACTACCTGTTTGAAGAGGCGCTGGGGGGACTGACGGTGGGCCACCTGCGCGTGGGGGGCGGCGACTTTGCGGATGTGCCGCACGTGACCGTGGGACTGCTCGGCGCGGACTACGCGGTTGAAAACGGCCGTTATCGCTTCGTGCGGATCTATGACGGGGAAAACTGGAACCCGCAACTTCGCGCGCCCCTTACTCAGCCGGGAGTGAATGTCGTTGCGGGGGAATACCTGCTTGCGGTGAACGGACGCGAGGTTCGTGGTGCCGATGAGATCTACAGTTTCTTCGAAGGTGCCGCAAACAAGTCGGTGCTCCTGCGTGTCGGCCCGGATCCCGGCGGCGCCGGAGCGCGAGAGGTCACGGTGGTGCCGGTGGCCTCGGAGCGCACGCTGCGTAACCTGGCCTGGGTGGAGGAGAACCGCCGGAAGGTCGACGAACTGAGCAAGGGCCGACTTGCCTATATCTACCTGCCCGACACATCGGCGAGCGGCTATACGTTCTTCAACCGCTACTTTTTCCCGCAGGCAGGCAAGGAGGGAGCTGTTGTGGACGAACGCTTCAACGGCGGCGGGACCATGACCGACTACATTCTTACCTATCTTCAGCGCAGGCTGCTGAATTATCGGACGACGCGCGATGGTGAGGACACTACTTGGCCGGTCAGCCTGATACCCGGGCCGAAGGCTTTGATCATCAATGAATATGCCGGATCAGGTGGCGATGCGATGCCCTTTCACTTTCGTTCCTTGGGAATCGGTCCGTTGATCGGCAAACGGACCTGGGGCGGCTTGGTGGGCTTCTTCGGGCCTCAGGAACAACTGATGGATGGCGGCGTGGTGTCAACGCCGAGCCGGGGCTTCTACACGCCCAACGGCGACTGGCAGGTCGAGAACCATGGCATAGCACCCGACATCGAGGTGGAGCTCGATCCCCATGCAATGCACACAGGGCATGACCTACAACTGGAGAAGACCGTGGCGGTATTGCTCGCCGATTTGGAGAAACACCCGATTCCTGCGCATAAGAAACCGGCCTACCCGAAATACCGGAACGGCAGGCCCATTCTGAGTTCGCCAAGGTGACCCAACCCGGATAATTCATGAAGAAGACCAACTGTGCACCGGGTCTGAACGGGTCTTGCATAACTCCTGTGCGGACGGGTCAGCAACCCATAAGCGCTAACTTAATGCACTTTTCGCGACCAGCCATGCACTTGGACTTCGACATCAGCTTCGATTCGGACTTGGACCGCATTCATGCTTCAGACTTGCGACACACGTAATGGGCCCTGGCCCGCAATATTCTCACCCAAGACTGCCTATGAATCCCCGGATGTGGCCAATCCAGGAGATGGCTGGTCGCCATCACGCCCTTGAATGGCGAGAATCTGCACGAGCAGGGTTAGCAGAGCAGCCGCGTCATAGCGTAATTGCCCTTCCTCTCGATGATCCTCCGCCCAATCGAGAGCCAGCACAAGAGGTATCACCTGAGGATCGCCTCCCAAGAGAACGGCTGTGAGCCGAGATAGTGCCTCCGTCAGACCCGCAGCCAAAGGCACCGGCCGCACCGGGTTCAGTCCAGGGTCTACGCAAAAGGCCGCAGGGGATGTGACCAGGTATTCACGGCAGCTGGACGGTCGCTGAGGGTGAATGGAACAGGATTCATCTTCGAGAAAAGGGCATGGCAGTCCCAGGCGGAAGTAGTCCAATCCCAATGCCTGGACCTGTTCTTTGCCTGCTGAGGTGGGAAGCGAACGTTGCCCGAAGCCCTCCTGCTCCAACCGCTGCCTGATTTGCGCAAACCGCTGTAGGACCGTCGCCCTGCGGTCGGGGGCGAAAGATGCTATCAGATCCCTCAGCATCCAGGCTTCAGGTGGTGAAACCGGCACCGCCTGCCGGCAGCACGCCCCGCAGCCCTTTCGACAGGAAACCTGTCGGCCTTGACGGGCTTCGGATGTCACGGCGAGATGAATCAGTTTCTCATCAAGCACCATAGCGTTCCAGGCAAACTCGGCCAATCTCATCTCACCCGGAGGAAGCGCGAGATTGCCGCGCACACGTCCGAATTTGGTCTGCAAATCCACCGTCAGGATGCGAGGTTCCTTGTCGGAGGCACCCGACCCGCGCTTGTTTTCGTGGTGGGACATGAATTCAGGGTATCAGAAGCAATCCGAAATCAGAACGGCGAGATGAACGAGAAAAAACCGCGGGCACATGGAGCGGGCGAGACTCTATAATTGACTCGGTGATCATTGCCGTTGCTAGCCCGGATAATTGAGGAGGAGCAACTGAGGGCCGGCTCTGAACGGGCCTTGAATTGCTCTGTGCGGACGGGTCAGTGACCCGTCCGGGTCCCCATGGGCATGCGCGTCAAGCTAAGGGAATTCCCGGCCGCGTAGCGGCCGACTGAGTTTAGCCCGGCCTTTAAAGGCCGGGGTTTGATTGGACGGAGAAAGGCGTCGCGTCAGCGACTCTTGAATTCAACCGTCGCTGACGCGACGGATCCCTTCTCCTGATGCCGTCCGGGCCTTAAAAGGCCCGGCTAAACTCATCTCTACGCGGCAAAAAATCATCCATAGCTTGACGCGCATGCCCCGTTGGGCCAAGGCGCAAGCAGGCTCCCTACTGCGGAGCCGCACACTATTCCAGGGAGGCATCAAATGGACAAGGGTGATGACAATTCGCAAGGCTGGTCCAGAAGAAACTTCCTACAGACTGTAAGCGTGGGCGCCCCCACGCTGACACTGGTGATGGACCACGGCCACATTCCCGACGCGATGCCCCAAGTTTCGCCGTCGACGGGCGGGCGCTTTCATCCCATGGATCTCAAAGGCATATTCACTGCATCCTCCGCAGATTTCGGGCCGCGGCCGCAGGCACAATCGCTGGGCGCCGAATCCGCGCGGGATCGCTTGATCCGCACCCCAGCCGGGGAGCGGACCTTCCGGGGCATTCCTTTCGTCCTCGGCCCGGAGGGCACTCACGAGAAACGATGGTTGGTCCTGAGCGAGGAGAAAAGGTCGTGGACGGTGAAATCCGTTGATATTTCTGCGCGGCGTGGGGTCGGCTTTTTCTGCCTCGCCTCCTTTTGTGACTGGGACAAAAACGAAGCCCCACCGCCCGGTGAGGACCTTATCGAGCAGGTCGGTCAGCGGCTCGCCGAGGCCATCCTCGTTTACGACGACGGCTCGGAGACCACGGCGCCGATCCGACGCCGCTTTGAGGTCGGTCCGCCCTCCATCCCATGGGGACATCTGTGCTTTGCCTCCGTGACCCACACAGCCCCTGCCCCACAAAAGCTCAGCGATCCGCTGCGCAACGGCATGGACTGGGGAAACCGGCAGACAGCGATCGGGGGTGGGGACTATGCCGCAGGCCCGATTGTCTGGATCTCCTCCCTCCGAAATCCCAATCCGGACAAGCCGCTGAAACTCCTTCGTCTCCGCTCCACATCCGCCGATCCCCTGGTCATCTGCGGAATTACGGAGTTCAATGGCCGCGAAAATCCACTGCGCTACGAACGGCTCCGCCTCTATCGTCTCACCTTGCCGGATGCCGCCGCAAAACCCTCTGAAAGGTGGAAGCTGGGCATCGATCTGGGTGTGGTCGGGCGCACCTTTCTTCCTAATCAGTTCGATCCGGAGACGTGGCTCCGCGCGCCCCGCGCCGGTCTGGGTGGGAGAGAGCGACCGGCGCCGGGCAACACGCATCTCTACGCGGAGATATCCGCCAGCCCGGAAGCCACGCTTACCTTGACGGATTCTCAAACCGGGAAGCTCTACGAGTTCGATCTCGGCAGAGTATCGCCTGGGGTGGAGTGGACAGCCACTCCAGACGGAGCGCGTATACAAGTCATTGAGACCGAGAAAGTTTGGCTGCATGGACGAGTCCTGGATGCGGCCACGCGCCGCCCCACGCCGGTTCGCATTGCCTTCCGCTCGAAAGAAGGCCGCTACATTCCACCTTACGGGCATCGCACCGAAATCAACGACGCGTGGTTCGAGGATTATGGGGCGGACGTGAAGCTGATGGATGAATCCTTTGCGTACGTGGACGGTACTTTCCAGGTAGAGCTTCCTGTAGGCGAAGTCTTCGTTGAGATCACGAAGGGCTTCGAATACTCCCCTGTTCGTCGGAGGCTTCAGATCGAGCCGAATCAGCGCGAATTGCAGCTCGAGGTTTCGCGATTCACGGATCTGCGGAGTCGAGGATGGGTTACCGCGGATACGCACGTCCACTTTCTTTCTCCTTCCACGGCAATCCTGGAGGGGCAGTCGGAAGGGTTGAATCTGATCAGCCTTCTCGCAGCCCAATGGGGAGATCTCTTCACCAATGTCGGCGATCTCTCGTATGGCCCCCTGCTTTCCCAGGATGGCGAGACCATGGTCCAGGTGAATACGGAGAACCGGCAGCATGTCCTCGGCCATCTCGGTCTGGTGGGTGGCATCGGAGCGCCCGTCTTCCCTATGTCGGCAGACGGGCCGGATGAGAGTTCCCTGGGCGGACCCTTGTGGAACAGCCTTGCCGAGTGGACCGATGCCCAGAAGAAGCGGGATGGACTGGTTGTCGCCGTGCACTTTCCTTACCCCACGGCGGAGTTGGCAGCCGATATCGTTCTAGGCAAGATCGATGCCGTCGAGCTGTTTCCCTATGGCGAGTACTTCAACACGCTGCGGTTTCTCGACTGGTACCGCTATCTCAACTGCGGCTACCGCCTGCCGGCTGTCGGAGGCACCGACAAGATGGGAGCCTATATGCCGGCCGGAACCAACCGTACATATGCTCATCTGGGCAAACAAGAGTTCACCTTTGCCAATTGGGCGAAGGCGGTGCGCAGCGGCAACACCTTCATGACTACCGGTCCCCTGCTGGTCTTTCAGTGCGACGGGCACACGCCCGGTGAAGAGATTGCATTTGGGGCCGGGGGCGGAACGGTGGAGGCCCGCGTCGAAGCGAAGAGTTTTGTGCCTTTCCATCGGCTCGAACTTGTCCTGAATGGCAAAGTCGTTGCGTCGCGCGAAGAAAAATCAGGCACGAAGGAGTTGTCGTTGGAAGAAAGGGTAAGAGTGCCGGGTTCCGGGTGGCTGGCAGCTCGTTGCGCATCGCGTCTTGGTCCGACTACGAACTGGGGATTGGGAATTCAGGCGCACACATCCCCGGTCTATTTCGCCGTTCCAGGACAGGACCCGTTTGACGCGCCCTCTGTCGCCTATATGCTGACCTTGATTGAGGGCGCCGAGATCTGGACGGAAAACTTTGCCGTTCGGTCCGATCCGGACCGTATGGCGCGTGCCCTCAAAGTCCTTCGCGATGCCCGCGAGATTCTCCACCGCAGGATGCACGAGCATGGCATTTCACACTGAGGGTCCGAGCATCAATGAAGTTGCATTTGGTTCAGAATGTATCATGCGCGGGGGGTCATCAGACCCCCCGGGGGGGGGGGGGGGGG
>DASQID010000833.1:0-5174 GCA_035631775.1 Acidobacteriota bacterium | reverse complement strand
TCGACTGTCTCCTTCAACTGGGGGTCGAGGATTTCAAGATCGTGCTTGGGCACGTCGGGTTTTTCAACGGTATCGTCTCAGCCTTGAATCTCCCTCCCGAGAGTGCCGCCGCGGTTCGCGATGCCGTGGATCACAAGGATTCGGCCCGGCTGCGCAAGGAAATCGAGGCTTCGGAGATCAGTCCGGAAAAGAAGCGATTCATCGAAAGGCTGCCGGATTTTGCGGGGGGACGTGATGTTCTGGACGCTGCGTTGTCGATTGTCGAAAACGCCCGCTCCCGGGATGCTTTGAACGAGCTTGTGCAAATCCAGGCAACCGTCGACTCTCTCGGATTGCAGGATTACATCATCTTTGATCTTGGCGAGGTTCGGGGATTGGATTACTACACCGGAATCGTCCTTAAAATCTATGGCAGGTCGCAGGGGTTTGAGTTGGGCAGCGGCGGGCGCTACGACGGCCTCCTTGGGAAGTTCGGCTGGGACCTTCCCGCTGTCGGATTTTCCTTCACTATGGATCGAGTGCTTCCCCTCGTGCCGGAGGCAGGAAAGCTCGCGCTGCCGGATTGTGAATCAGAAGAATACGTCGTGGCCACCGAAGGTTCATCACCAGGCGAGGTTTTCCGGCAAGTCTGGAGGCTCCGCCGCCAAGGACAACGCGTGCACGTGGGAAGGAGGGCATAGGTGCTCACCGTGGCACTGTCAAAAGGCCGCCTTCTCGACAAAAGCGTGGAATTTCTCTCCCGTGCCGGAATCGTCGTCCCGGAGGACGTCCTGGCGTCGCGTCGCCTCATCGCGGCGGATGCGGACGGGCGGTATCTCTTCCTGTTGGTGAAGCCGACGGATTTGCCCACTTATGTCGAGTACGGCGTAGCCGCGGCTGGTATCTGCGGCCGCGACGTGCTCCTGGAGGCTTGCCCGGATCTGCATCAGCCGCTGGATCTCAAGTTCGGATGCTGCCGGATCGTGCTGGCAGGAAAACCGGGTGATACGGTCGCGAACCACAACTTGCTGTCCACGACGCGGGTGGCTACGAAATACCCTAGGGTAGCGGAGAGTTTTTTCCGCAGCCGCGGCCTGCCCGCGGAAGTCATCTACTTGAGTGGCAGCGTGGAACTGGCGCCGAACCTCGGTCTGGCCGAGACTATCGTGGATCTTGTGGAGACCGGCAGGACTCTTGCGGAGAACGGACTCGTAGTCTTGGAGGAGATAGCAGAATCGAGCGCGAGGGTCGTGATCAATCGCGCGAGTTTTCACATTCAATATTCCGAGATACAGGAATTTCTCGGCAGACTCCGGCTCGCGCTCTCCTGAGGGAGATCCTCCCCGGGGATTTAAACACCTACCGTCAGAGCGCCGGTATGCGAGGGAACTCGAATGATTCCGATATACAGCCAAAAGGAGAAGGCAGGGCTGTTCGAGCGGCTGGGGAAGCGAAAGGCCACAGTCTCCGGCGAGGTTGTCGAGGCTGTGCGCGATATCATCGAGCAGGTGCGCAGAGGGGGTGACCGGGCGCTCCTGAGGCTTACGGAGAAGCTGGATCGTGTCAAGCTGACGGAGAAACAACTGCGTGTCCGGCCTCAGGTACTGCGGTCGGCCGCGGCGAAGGCTGATTCCTCCCTTGTGCTCGAACTTGAAAAAGCAATATTCAACATCAATGCGTATCACAAGCGCGAGCTGCAGGAATCCTGGGAATTCACGACTCGGGACGTGACTCTCGGGCAGCGTGTCCTGCCTTTGGGCAGCGTAGGTGTGTACGTACCTGGCGGAAAGGCGGCCTATCCCTCATCGGTATTGATGAATGTGATCCCTGCTAAGATCGCCGGGGTTCCCCGCATCGTCGTCGCAACCCCACCGGGAACCTTTCACGAACACCCGATCATAGCCGCGGCGCTCCACGAGCTGAGCGTGCGCGAGGTCTACCTGATGGGTGGCGCACAAGCCGTTGCGGCTCTCGCTTACGGGACCCCCACGATTGCCCCGGTGGACAAAATCGTGGGGCCAGGGAATGCCTATGTTGCGGCCGCCAAGCGCGAGGTTTTCGGTCAGGTGGACATCGACATGATCGCCGGTCCGAGCGAGGTCATCGTTCTGGCGAACTCGGATTCCAATCCGCGCTACATCGCAGCCGACATGCTCTCCCAAGCCGAACACGACGAGTCCGCCTGTGCACTATGCTTCACGGACTCCGTCTCCCACGCGGTGCTGGTAAGGCGTGAACTCGAACTCCAGGTCGAATCTCTGCCAAAACAACAGATTGCTCGCAAATCTCTGGAGAATTTTGGCGCGATTATTGTGACCGAGAGCCATTTCCAGGCTGTGGCATGGATCAACGAGATCGCTCCCGAGCACCTGGAGATCTTCTCGAGCGTTCCTGCGGCGGCTGTGAATCTCGTGCGCAACGCCGGTGCCATCTTCTATGGCGATTATTCCCCCGAGGCGGTTGGTGATTACCTTGCCGGCAGCAACCATGTCCTGCCGACCGGCGGCACCGCCCGGTTTTTTTCTCCGCTGGGCGTATACGACTTCCAACGACGTACCAGCATCATTCGCTACAGCAGGAAAGAACTCTCGCGGACCTGGCGTAGCATCGATGCGCTCGCACGTGCCGAAGATCTGGAGGCGCATGCAAGATCAGTGCGCATAAGGCAGCAATAGTGTCTTGAGACGGCGGCAAGTCGCCTAGATAGTTTCTGTCACGAAATTCATTTGCCGCGCAGAGAGCGCCCTGAAGGGGCGCCAGCCAGTAGCCCCGGGCAAGCGAAGCGCAGCCCGGGGTTGGGATTGTCAAGAAAGATCAGAGCCCTGAAGGGGCGACAGATAACACATGGCATACAAAGGTCTTTCGCCCCCGCTACTTGCTTTGGCCCCTCCGGGGACTGACCTGACGCGCGATTCGTGGAATTTCGCGACAGTATTCTCATGCGTGGTGCGCGCAGTCAAGCGCATGAAAATGGTGCGGTCAAGGGATCGGAATCGGGGTCGCAATCGGGATTCGGACTCGAAGTCGACCATGGGGCCAGCCCCGATACCGATTCCGACCCCGACATTCAGGGATTTCCTTCTATTTTCGGAACGGAAACTGGATATTTGGATATGAAGGGGCGAGGAAAAAGAATGAGCAAAAACTCTCCGCTTTACGGAGTCAAGGAGCAGGTCTTGGAGGTGCCGGCTTACACACTCCGCACCTATGAGGCGGAGATAAAGCTGAACCAGAACGAAAATCCCTATGATTTTCCCGTAGATCTGAAGGAGGAAACCTTCCGCCGCTATCGCGAGCGACAGTGGTCGCGGTATCCCGACTTCGTGCCTGACGTGTTACGCGGGAGGCTCGCGGATTTCGCCGGCTGGCAGCGGGATGGCGTCCTTGTCGGCAACGGATCCAATGAACTGCTTCAGGCCACACTGCTTGTTCTCGTAAAGGATCGTACGCCTGTTGTCCTTCCCTCGCCGACATTCACCGTTTATGGCCTGATCTCGCGAGTTCTCGGTGCCCGGGTAATAAGCGTGTCGCTAAACCCCGACATGAGCTATGACGTCGATGGCCTGATTGAAGAGCTGGAGGAGGCGGATGCCAGGCTGCTGATTGTGTGCACTCCAAACAACCCTACCGGTACGCTTCTGGAAGAGCATGCGCTGAAGCGAATCCTGGATCGATTCGCGGGACACGTGCTGCTCGATGAGGCTTACTACGAATTCTGCGGCAAGACCGGACTGAAATACCTTGCTTCCTATCCACGCCTGATCATCACGCGTACCTTTTCCAAGGCAATGGGTATGGCCGGACTGAGGGTTGGATATCTCATGGCCCATCCGGATCTGACGGCGCAGATTTCCAAGGCCAAGCTGCCCTACAATGTAAACCAGTTCAGCCTGACTGCCGCTGAAGTGGCTCTGGACAACGCCGGCCGGTTCCGACCCGCGATTGATGCGATCCTCGCCGAACGCGATCGTCTGGGTGCTGAATTGCGGTCGATACCAGGGATTCGTGTCTTCCCTACCGCCGCGAATTTTTTTCTCTTTGAAGTTCCTGCGCCGCCACGCCTGGTCTTCGATGATTTATGCCGCGAAGGCATTCTGATTCGCGACGTTTCCGCCTACCCGATGCTTTCGAAATGCCTGCGGGTAACCGTTGGGACCAGGAAGGAGAACGACCGCTTCCTCACTGCCCTTTCCGATAGTATTAAAAAGGTCGCATCAACCGGCACTGTGAGTGCCTGAGGGGATTCCCATGAGCGAACGAACCGCGAGCATCACGCGCACTACCAGCGAGACCGATGTAAGAGTCACTCTCAATCTCGACGGCGCCGGCACGAGCAGGGTCAAGACCGGGATACCTTTTCTCGACCACATGCTGGAATTGTTCGCGAAGCACGGCGTTTTTGACCTCGAGGTTGAGTGCAAAGGTGATCTGCACATCGACGCCCACCACTCAGTGGAAGATATAGGTATCTGCCTCGGACTCGCATTGGAAAAAGCCCTCGGCGACAAGAGGGGCATCGTGCGCTTTGCCCATTCCTATTACCCGATGGACGAGTCCCTGGCCCGCGTGGTTGTGGATCTTTCCGGCCGGCCGTACCTCGTCTACAACGTGAAACTCGAACGGGACAAAGTCGGGAGCCTGGACGCCGAGCTTGTCGAAGAGTTCTGGAAAGCCGTCGTGACGCACGCCCGACTGAATCTCCACATTGAGCTTCTGTACGGCAGGAACACGCATCACATCGTCGAAGCGATCTTCAAGGCTGCGGCTCGCTCCGTGAACGCGGCCACGCGCATCGATAGCCGGATTTCCGGCGTGCCCTCCACCAAAGGGGTGCTTTGATCATGTCTGAGACTTCCGCGACCGTGATCGTCGACTACGGCATGGGAAATCTCCGCAGCGTGGAAAAAGCGTTCTCGGCCGTAGGGGGGACACCGCTTATATCGGGAGATCCGGAGGTCGTTGCAGGAAGCACGCGGCTCGTCCTGCCGGGTGTTGGAGCATTCGGCGACGCCATGGAAAACCTGAGGCGCACCGGCCTGGAAGATGGCATTCGAGCAGCCGTAACCTCGGGTGCTTCCCTGCTGGGCTTGTGCCTGGGTCTGCAGCTTCTGTTCACGGAGAGCGAAGAATTCGGCCTGCACAGAGGACTTGGCCTGATCCCGGGGCGGGTGCGTAAATTCGTGACGCCGGGACTT
>DASQID010000832.1:0-6141 GCA_035631775.1 Acidobacteriota bacterium | reverse complement strand
GCTTGACGAAGCCCCCCAGAGGGGGGCAAGCCAGTAGCCCCGGGCAAGCGCAGCGCAGCCCGGGGTTTGTCGTCCCACTCGACATAAGCCCCGGAAGGGGCGTCAGAACGCCTGAACACGATCGCCCTTTCTGTCGCCCTTCCAGCTTCCAGGGCTCTCGACTTCCTCGATTCCCAACCCCGGGCTGCGCTGCATTTGCATGTCTCATCTTGTCCAATGAACGCCGGAACGGCAAAGCCCTTTCGAGTCTCACCGCCAGAGGCGGTGGTTTACCTCAATCGAATTATTCCCCCTCCCTACTCCTCCGAACCGCCACTGGGATCGAAGCTCTCAGGGGCCATTTTGTCCCTGGCAAACAGTCCGGATGCTCGCATCGAGCATGAGGATCAGGTTTTTCCCGGTCAGGAGAGTAGGGAGGCAAATCCGAAGGAGGGTCTCACACGCGGCGGAAGACCAGTCTCCGCAACGGAGTGGCTCCGGCACATCCAGCCAGGTTCTGCTTCACACCGTCCAGTTATGATATCGGATTTCATGAACTTTTAGTGGAGGGGATACGTATTAGCCGGTATGAGATATCAATTGCTGTCGAGTATGCAGTTACATCGCGGCATCCTGACCGACAAGATTCCAGTGCAAGGAATTCCAGGGATGCTTCTCGTTTCCGTCATGCTGGTTGCGATCTTGGGCACACCAGCGGCACGACAGTTCTTTATGGTAACGAGTGCAATCGGAGGCGTTGGAGCCGGGCTCTTGTACTGGTGGCGCAATCAGACGCGATGGTAAATGTGGCTGGGTTACCACACCCACCCAAGCATGAAAGAAGTTGGAATTGACCTGGTCCGGCGCGATGTCACGATTTCCTGATCTCACGCGACTCCCCATCGCCAGTTCCCGATCTTTCTGTAACAAGGAGCCCCAGTACCGTATAGATAGATACCTAGAACAGCGAGGGAATTCCCTTCGAAACACTTCCCTCGCTCCTCCAATTGGCCCCTGGGATTGCGAAGCTCTCAGGGGCCATTTCTTTTTCACTCGGGCAATGTCCGGGCTTCCTCGACGCCGGCCGGCAGAGAAAGCAGCGCGAGCCGCAGCTTCCCATGCACTACGGGATTTAACTCCGGCAAGTCAGGCATGAGCCACTCCACCCAGCCTGCGCTGCCGCGACTCCAGGATCAGCGGCTGATGGTCGAATCGGAATTCGGATTGGAAGTGCATGTGCGGGCCAAATCGTCGACCTTGGCGAGTAGAAGCAGGCCGTGGCGGCCGAAGCTCGCAGTGCCTTTCGACTGCAGTGCTTCTACCGGGTCGAGCCGGAAGCCGTGTTGAACGGCATCGCGTGGGACGACAGTCGCGGCCGACTGTTTGTGACCGGCAAGCTCTGACAGAAGCTATCCGAGATCAAGCTCAAACTGCGTCAGTGATAGTAATATTGTCTTCCGAAGGTTCTGTCGTTTCTGGAGATGTGATGCGAACTCCTGGAGAGCGGAAATCAGCACGTCCTGAAGGCCACTTGGAAGCCTCTTCCGAATCGGCTTTTCCTGGTTGACTCCGGCAAACACCGAGAGCATCTTTAAAATTAGCAGCGCAACTCACGCTTGGGTTCGTTTTCAGACCAGACGGCATTTCGAAGCTCCCGCACGACGCAAGGACCACCACTTCAAAATCACCCGCTGATGAGCAATGCTGAGTGTCATTGGTTTGCCCCAGGCAATTTAAATTTTAAAGGAGGAAGTCATGTGCTGGTTTAGTGCGCACAAGAACCTTTCTACCAGAAACGCCATCGAGGGGGAGGAGCTGGTTGTCCAGCAGTTCTCCGACCCCAACCGTCGATGGCTCGCATCTCCGGGAGAACCCAGTGTGGCCGTTTGTCTCCCAAGCGGGTGTAACATGCGACTGAGTGAAATACCGGAAAACCTGCAAAATCTATTGCATGTTGAACCGGAAGCTGTTGTGGAATTCCGTGAGACCTATCAGCCGCCACAGCCACTGCTCCATCGTATCTTTCCCGCGCAGACAATCCACGACGTCGTCGTGTTCACTCATGGCGGCCACTTTTCTGTCGGGATGCTTCCAATTGGGATGAGGATCGATGTCCTCTCGACAAAAGAGAGGGCACGTGTCAGAGAAAGACTGGAGGACTGGGAGGCTGAAACAGTCTCTGTTCCACGACCCTAAAGCTGTGGCTGGTCTGCCAAGACAAATGGGGAAAATCCAGAGGGTTCGCTGACGTGACCTCCGATCGCGGACTCTCTGGCAAAGTACTTACTCTCGTTCACTGTAAGAAGATTCATCTGAGATGTCCCAGCATCAAAAAGTTCAAGGCTCTTACCGGCCACTTACCGAGTCGACAACCTGCGTCTCATAACTTTCTGGCTTAGGCTCAGTGATGTCGGTGATTACGCCAGAACATGCGTCGAGTTTGCGTTCGGCTTCCGTAAGATCGCCGCTGAATGTAATGCTATTCCTGCGCTGTCACGGGTTTTGTCTGATCGCACACAACCCCGCTACCCCAGTATTGGACTAGGGATTAATCGTGATATGGCTCTCGACTTCGGACACGCCTGGTGCCGCCCACGCTGCCCACTGGACTTGTTCTTTTTCCAACCGGGAGTGTACACTGCCCCTGAGAATCACCTTACTACCGCGAGTTTCTACTGTGATTCGCCGTGCATCAAGCACAGCGTTGCGCTGAAATGCACTTTCAATTTTGGCCGTCACATCTTCATCCAGCAGTTTGCTCTCCGGCTTAATAGTTATCCCGTTGCTGACCGATACTACTCCCATGAGGTGGCGCACGGCGTTCTCGGCGGCGTTCTTCTGGTACCACCAGTCTACCTCGCCACTCAGAGTAACCGACCCATTCTGCACCTGCACTTTGACGCGGTCATGGGGCACCGAGACATCCCACTCCAGAGCATTTTCCGCCGCCCGGGCGATGTTCTCGTCTGGCCGCTTAAGAGAGCTGGGCAACTTGACCTGGATTTCTTCAAGCTCCACCGCTTTAACACCAAAGACTCGCGCCGCTGCGAGGTCGGCAGCCCATTTCTTGGAGTAACTATCGACATAGCCACTCAGCCTCACGACACCGTCCTTGACGTCAACCCCAATCGCCGCTCTAACACGCGGGTCCCATTTGAGCTCATTCATGACGTCCTGCTTTAGTTGTGCATCGGTTTTCATGGTAACTTTCCCTCCTATTACTCGTTAATTTCCCAGCCCCGTCTATTCAATCCCCTGACTCGTCAAGAAACACTGTTCAGAAATCGAACACTCCGTCAGACACAGTCCTGCCGCAATGTGAAGCAGCCGTTCGTATTCCAGTTTGGATAGAGCCAGTAAGATTCGATTTCTGGTTTTGCAGGGTGGCTTCGTAAACCTGCGCTTTGGCGGGCATCATCCGGCTACCTCCTGAGCTGGGTAGCGTCACTGCTCCAGTTCGGTAGAAGGTATGAAGGCGCTAGACAGTTGATATGATTGTACGCGCTTTACGATTGGGAAAGGGAAATTATTCGTTTGTCACTTTGCACGCTATTTGGCGTAAGCCCGCGTCAACAGCCGCGAGACAGTGGCCGGATGGATCTTGAATAGCCGGGCGTCGCCGCCGTGTGGAACCGTGGTGTTCGTGTGCGGCGTTTAAGAGATTCTGTGAATCATGACGAACACCTCTGGTTTTCCGTTATTACACCGGACAAGAGGGCTTCCGGCCCGTACTTGAGGGCTTTTGTTACTAACTTTAGAGCCTGACAAAGTCGCGACCAGCGAACCCAGCCTGGTGCATCGGGTCAAATCGCGCTGTCCGCAATCAAGGCATCTCATAAACCTTGTAGGCATTGGCCTCAGCCATGGCAGCTTTTGTCCACCGGCGACCCGAGACCTCCGGACGTAGCGCTCGGATGCACCCCCAGTTGAACACTCGTGCACCTCTCACTCTGGGATCGGCCTCATCTAGCTGCAGCATGTGCTGCGGGTTGTATGCCGGGCCATGCACGTAAAGTAGAAGCTTCTCTGCCCAGTTGATTTCGTTACGCCAGTCGTCTGATGATGGCGTCGTCGTAACACCCTTCAGGCGACCCACGTAGACTTCGATGTGCGCGCGGTCCTCTTGCGAGCCCCCGCCGAAGTTGTGTTCCTCGATCCGCTCCCCAAACGTTCGCCCGATCGTCTGGCCGATATAAAGGAGCACGTTGGAGCCGTAGACCGGATGATGCCCATAAATCTGATAGAGCCCATGGTCCTTACGCAAGTCCTTAAGGGTGTCAAGCTGGTTGAGTGAATAGGGTCCTTCCCACTCGATATGGATGATCCTTTCCATCATATGTTTTGCACCTCCTATGCTGGCCGCGTCATCATGTTTAGTTCAATCAGTCAAAAGCACAATACGATACTGAGCGGCTTATAGTAACGCCATCCATGTCGTTTTGCTGCGACAAATGGGAGGCCGTTGGCTCAGAGGCGGGACGGACCTGCCGGATGGAGATTTGTCTGCCCCGCCATCCCCTTCTGGGTGTAGGATCCTGCCAGAACGGATCCCTCCTGTGATTTAGAGAGGTAGAGGGCGGTCGGGAAGTTGTCATGAGTTGGTGAGAAGTCGCAGCTGGCCGCGGATTCCAGGGCCGCTTATTTCATTTGCCGCGGCCGCGGCCAGATCCCTCTCTCTACCCAATTCCCAATTCTTTGAGCCGGTGTCGGATCCGTAGCGGTAGATCCACGGCATTCCTCCCGTCGGCGCTTAACTCATGGCAATTAAGCACTTCGAACATCTCAAACATTATCCAATATTTCACTTGACATTCGGAGTTAGTTAACTCATAATAGTTAACTAGATCGAGGAATTTCCCTCCTTCTTCAGATTATCTGAACTAAGTCAGGTTATCCGGTTTTCTCCTTCTTAGCAAGACCAACCCAGGAGGTTGACATGTTTGCTCGCAGTGTTTCTTTCCATCTCAAGCCCGGTCGCAGAACGGAATTCACGCAGACCTTTGAGAAGGACATTATTCCCATGCTTCGGAAGCATAAGGGCTTCCAGGACGAAATCGCTTTCGTCGCACCGAACGGAACGGACGCAGTTGCTATCAGTTTCTGGGATCTGAAGGAAAACGCGGATACGTATGCCCGGGTCGGCTATGCCCCCGTGCTCAAGTCGATGGAGCCCGTTGTGGAGGGTACGCCTCAGGTTCAGTCTTATGAGGTGAGCAACTCGACCTTTCACAAGATCGCCGCTCGCGCGGCTGTCTAAGGCCGACAGGTCGTTTTGTTCAGTGGGGGGCGGCCACGATAAACCCGCCCCCAGACCCTAAGGTATGTGAGCCCCGACTGCCGAGAGTGGCCGGGGCTCTCTTTTTCTGCTCGCAAAGGACTTGAAGCTGTAATCTGGCCGCGCAGCGGCGCTTGCTATTCATAGGCCAAAGCTTCCCGGGTAGATATTTTGACGGCCCGGCCAGCTGGAATCCGGCCGGCCAACCAGCCAAAGACCAGGGTTGCAGCCAGGCTGATCCAGAAGCCGTCGGTGCTGAAGGCAAAGCGCAGCAAGGCGCCGCTGCCCAGCATCAAACTGCCGAAGAAGGTCGAAGCGGCAAGGCTGAGCGGCCAGGAGAGCAGCAATCCCAAAAAGACAGTGGCAACACTCAGGATAATCCCCTCGGCGACAAACAGCCCGTAAATCATTTCCGGAGTCGCGCCAATGGCTCTCAGCACGCCAATTTCGCGAGTCCTTTCCATGATGTTGATGCCCGTCGCGCGCACAAGTACCTTTCTACCAGAAACGCCATCGAGGGGGAGGAGCTGGTTGTCCAGCAGTTCTCCGACCCCAACCGTCGATGGCTCGCATCTCCGGGAGAACCCGGTGTGGCCGTTTGTCTCCGAAGCGGCTGTAATCTGCGACTGAATGAAATACCGGAAAACCTGCAAAATCTATTGCATGTTGAGCCGGAAGCTGTCGTGGAATTCCGTGAGACCTATTATCCGCCACAGCCGCTCATCCAACGTATCTTTCCCGCGCGGCAAATCCGCGACGTCGTGGTGTTACCTCACGGCGGCCACTTTTCTGTCGGGATGCTTCCAATTGGGATGAGGATCGATGTCCTCTCGACAAAAGAGAGGGCACGTGTCAGAGAAAGACTGGAGGACTGGGAGGCTGAAACA
>DASQID010000831.1:0-3774 GCA_035631775.1 Acidobacteriota bacterium | reverse complement strand
GCAAAAAACACACCCACCCTTTCCGACACGACTCTGCCCAGGTATTCGAGATTTACTTGATGGCAAATGCCGATTCCTGGGGGCACAACCTTAAAGCTATCGAACGCCTGCATACCCCACTTGAGGAAACGGTAACGCGCCTCGTTCCGCTTGAATTCCATCTCCATGTTCAGGCGGAGCGCATCGCTGACCCCGGCAAAATCCACCTGCACAGAGTGATCGATGACCAGGTCGACCGGCACCAGGGGCTCAATCAACCTTGGATCGCGGCCGAGCCTGGCCACAGCACCCCGCATTGCCGCCAGGTCGACCAACAGTGGAACGCCCGTGAAGTCCTGCAGGAGGATCCGTGCCACAACGAACGGAACTTCCTGGGTCCGTTCTGCCTTAGGTTCCCATCGTGCGAGCGCTCGTACGTCCTTCTCGGTAATTTTCACGCCGTCGAAATTGCGCAAAACCGATTCAAGGATGATCCGGATACTGACCGGCAGGCGCGATATTTGCCCGATGCCCTCTCTTTCGAGCTGCGGCAGCGAGTAGAACCTGCCCGTGCGGTTGGCGCCCAATCTCAGTGGTTGCAGAGAATTGAATAACTCGTGTGCCATAAATAAAATCCCCAGATGTTTGAGATTTTCCATCTCAGTTTAGTTGGAGGGGATCGCATCTGCAATAGTCAGGCAAACGGGGGATGTCTGCTCGCTTTGTTCGTGAAGTTCGTGACAACGGTTCTTCTGAGGGACGGCCGATATTCCCCTTGAACGGTCCAATCCCGCCTGCGAGCGGAACGCCTAGGCGAGCTGTTCACTCATATCTGTGTCCCCCGTGCGGTGACTTGGACAGCGATTTATTCAAAATAACAAATAGGCAAGCGGGGACACATTTTCTCGATAGAATTTGATGGCACATTGTGTCATATTCTGTCATCTTCTGTCATTAGCTGGAGGGCTAACATGACCAAGGAGCTTGAGAACCTGTTGACTCTCTCAGAAGTTCGCATGAGTCTTCGTATCTCGCGGGAGACTGCATACCGATGGTTAAAGGCTGGCAGACTCCATGGTGTTAAGGTCGGGAGGGATTGGAGGTTTTCTCCCGATCAGGTGCAAGCAGCAATCGCAGAGCATTCATCGAGCTACGGCGCTCGCCCGCCGCTTGTAGCAGATCTTTTTTCAGGAGCGGGCGGTCTCTCCCTTGGGTTTCACCTAGAGGGATTTCAATCCGTATTTTTTAATGACCTGGACGCAGAATGCGCTTTTACTTTTCAGCAAAATTTTCCAGGCGCCAAGCCGATCGTTGCTCCAATTCAACAGATCTCTGCCCGGGACGTTTTTGTTGCCACCGGGACAGGAGCGGAGGACCTAGATGTGCTTGTTGGAGGCCCTCCATGCCAAGGGTTTTCCATAAATGCGCCGGCCAGAAGCAGCAGCGACGAAAGAAACCACCTGTTTCGCCACTATGCCCGGCTCGTTCTCGAGGGAATCCGGCCCAAGTTTATCGTCTTCGAAAACGTGCCAGGCTTGGTTTCGCTCGATGGAGGAGGAACATTGGCAGCGGTGTGTCATGAGTTTAGGCGGGCAGGCTATGAGCCTTATTTTCGAATCCTGAATGCGTGCCATTACGGAGTCCCGCAGGAACGATGGCGATTGGTCATAGTTGCCAATCGAATGGGAGTCCATTTCGATTTTCCCGAGCCGACACATTTTTCTGTTTCGCGTCCGAATTTCTCAGGAGGCAGATCACTAACTTACAGCTATGCCGCCAGGCGTTCAGCGGCTAAAACACTATTTGATGAGGCGGTCGGACTGCGAGATCCTGTCAAGGTCAGGGAGGCCATCTCAGACCTTCCGCCTATCCAGAGTGGTGGCGGCACTGAAGTCATGGACTATGCGAGCTCAGGTTCGTCCGACTATCAGCAGTGGGCGAGGAACGGATCAAGCCGACTTCTGAATCACCACTGCGTTGACTTGTCTGATATTAATCGCCTGCGCATGCAGCACGTACGGCCGGGTGGCTCTTGGCGTGATATTCCCAGAGAACTCCTGCCCGACGGAATGAAGCGCGCTAGAAGAAGTGATCATACCCGGCGATACGGGCGGCTGGATCCCGATGGAATAGCATTCACAGTAATGACGAAATGCGATCCCCACTGGGGCACCGTGGTTCACTATGCGCAGGACCGGGTGATTTCGGTCCGGGAGGCAGCGAGGTTTCAGTCCTTCCCTGACTGGTTCATATTCTACGGATCCAAGGGCAGCCAATATCGTCAGGTAGGGAATGCCGTGCCGCCGCTCTTGGCCAGGGCGATCGCTAGCAAGATACGATACTATTTGGAATTGTCCAGTTCTGTTGACTTATTGCAGCACAGAAACGCGCGGAGTCTCTCAAACGTGGCAACGGGCGCATTGCGGATTTGATGTTCCCACAAGATTAGCACTCGCCATCCAAGTCTTCGAAGATGGCGGCGATTTCGATAATCATTTCTCCTGTTCCGTTCGATCTTCGCCCGCCAATACTTCTTCGGGAGTCGCTTCTCCCAGACTGGAAAGCGCCAGCCGTGCCAAAAATCACCATGGACCAGGACGATTTTCCTATATCGGTCAAACACAAAATCTGGCCGTCCCGGAAGATTGTGATCATGTTTTCTGTGATGAATCCTCAGCCTTCGGATCCACAGTTCCACAACGCGCTCAGGTTTGGTCCCGAATGCCTTGATGGCGCGCATATTGTCACTGCGCTGTTCCGCGGTTAGCCTATCCTTCCGCACTGACCTGACAACTCCAGGGTGGCGCGACCTCATAGCTCCTCTCGGATCGCAGCTTCATACACGCCCTCAGGCGGGAGATTTGTGGGTGAGGTAAATGCAACGGCAATTTGATCAATAGTTGTTGTGAACTCTCCTCCGGTTTGTAGCGGCCTGCATGTGCCAAGCTGTTGCATCTCCCCAAGACCATACCAGCGGAACGTGAGCGATCCCGGCTGGCGCCCATATTTCAGTAGTTTCCCGCCGAGGCGTTGTAGAATTCGATCGTATACCGCAGTTGGACACACTAAGAACATTCCTTGCCGGCACATAGGCTCGCGCCGCAGGACATGGCCTTTATATATGAGCTGGGGCAGTATTCGCTTCGACACGTTTTCCCAGTTTAGGCCTGCCTTGCTCATGCCTTGGAATATCTGGTTCTTTAGATACGACTCTCTTTCCGCACGGTAATTCCCCGTAGTGTCAATCGACTGGATTTCGACCGCAACGAATTCCTTCAGTTTACCTTCCTGGTCAAGCAGTGCCAGAATCCAATCCACAAAATATCCGCCTCGATGACCCCTCTGAGGCAGCCTGAGTTCCTTCCCCCAGCGCTTGCCGAAAACCGCAACATTGTGGCCATCGTGGCGCACCTTAGCCGACTTCTCGCCACTAATCAGCCGAATTCGAGACCCAAAGGCTGTCGAGGCTACATCGCGCAATACGCGATAGTCGTCTGCGTACAGCCGGTTCGGACAGCAGATGACTGGAGAAGAGGTAGCAGGCTTAAATGAACACATGCCGCTAATTGCTCCGTCCCGGAGCTGTTTAGTGCACGAGCTCTCCAAGAAGGGGCAGAACATCTTGCTCCGCGCCCCTGACGCCTCTTGAGTCTGGTCGTCTGGTGAATACCCGAATAACTCTAATATGTTGCCAGCCATCGAACGGGCTCCTTTGCACCTTCATTCCGCAGAATTGCTGCATGTCCGGGTCTCCGCGAGATCGCGGCGTTTGATTTTCGCCTGTTCCGAGCCCGT
>DASQID010000830.1:0-3368 GCA_035631775.1 Acidobacteriota bacterium | reverse complement strand
CTTCCGGACCAGGCCCCCGTAAAACAGCGCAAGTCCGGGCCCTGTCATCATGAGAACAAGCGCTGAGGAAACCAGCATCCAGGCGTTATCGCCGGCGCTTCTCGCGTCAGCGACCTGTTGCTCGAGGCGGGCGATTCTGTCCTGCAACTGAGCGGCGGGTATCTCCTGCTGCTGGGCGAGGCCGATCGTCTGGGGACGCTCGGCGACCTGATCGGCTGCGCGAGCGACAAATGCACCATTCGAGACCACAAGCCCTAAAAGCAAAAGTATCCCCCTCTTGTTCATCCCAGTTTCCCTCGCAGATTGTTCGTGTGGATTACCCAGTCAACAGGATTATAGCGAAAACAGCTGCATAGACTAAGAGGGACAGAGATTTATCCCCGATCCCGAAGTTGCCGTGTGAGCTTTCCAAACAAGCTCTGACTGCCGGCCGCCTGCTGCCATCTGCCTGCTGTCGCTACCGGTTGCCCATGGCTTCTTCTACTTCAGGGATAGTTTTCGGGATGCCGGGACCGAGCACCCGCGCACCTGCCGGCGTTACCACCACGTCGTCCTCGATGCGGATCCCGCCAAAGGTCCTGAAGTCATCCAGTTTTTCGTAGCAGATGTAATCCCTGTGGAGTCTCTCCTGCTGCCAGCGGTCGATCAAAGCGGGAATGAAGTAGATCCCCGGTTCTACGGTCAGAACATACCCTGGTTCCAGCGGCCGGCTCAGCCTCAGGTAGTTCAAGCCGAACTGCGCGCTTCGTTTTTCGCCCTTTGGGTATCCGACCACATCTCCGAGGTCTTCCATATCGTGGACATCCAAACCAAGCATGTGTCCCAATCCGTGCGGGTAGAACAGGGCATGCGCGCCTGCAGCGACCGCATCCGCAGGGTCACCTTTCATCAGGTTCATCGAGCGCAGGCCCTCTACCAGGATCCGCGCCGATGCAATATGGATATCGCGATAGGTGAGGCCCGGCTTGATAGCGGAAATCGCGCCGAGCTGCATGCGCAGCACTGTCTGGTAGACCTCCGCTTGAACGGACGTAAACCTGCCGTTTGTCGGAAATGTGCGCGTGATGTCCGAAGCGTAAAAGCGCGGCGATTCTGCGCCGGCATCGATCAGGAGGAGTTGCCCATCGTCGAGGGGATGATCGTATGTGTGGTTGTGCAGCACCTCGCCGTGAACAGTGACGATAGGGGTGTAAGCCTGCTGCCGGTTTTTGGAAAGAGCGACCGCCTGAAGAGCGCCGGCCACGTCATATTCATGAAGACCGGGGCGGGTGCACGCCATCGCCGAGCGATACATTCCATCAGTCACGCAGAGGGCGTCTTCGATCTCGGCAATCTCGGGTTCCGTCTTGCTGAGACGCTGTTGAGCGACGGCCTCCAACAGGACTTGGGATACACCTGCGTTCACTTCGCTGGGCTCGGTTACGAGCAGCTCGGCAACCCGGAACAGCGAGGAAGCCTGGTACTGCGGAAGGTAGTGGATCTTTTGGCCCCCGCTGCCCGCTTTTGTCAAATAGACCCCCAGGCGCGAAAGATCTTCAACCGTATCCACGCCGGAGTCGCGCGCCATATCGACACGGCTGTATCCGGGTCCGCTCCAGACGATGTCATCGACCGTGACAGGCTTGGAGAAGAGGACGTCGTAATCCCGTTCCGGAAAGGACAGCAGCGCCAGATCCGGCTCCGAAAGGCCGGTGTAATAAAGGAAGTGGGAATTCTGGCGGAAGGTGAAAGTGTTATCCGCGTAGTTGCGCGGCTGATGCATGTGCCCGAGCCACAGGATCACGCCGCCCCCGACGGCTTCGCGAATCCGGTTCCTGCGTTCTCTGTAAACCTGTGCCCAGTTCACCTCGACGTTGTGCTTGGCCATCATCATGTGCCCTCATCCGGAATGGAGGTTGGGGAGAAAGTCTTCATTATACCTTAGGGCTTGTCACATAATAACTGGCCCTAAGCGCCTGATTACAGGGATCCAGGGTTCAGGCTTGAGCGTCTCAGCAGCAGCGCGCCCGTTGTTTGGATGTGGATCCGTGCTTTCAGCCGGCCGCCTATTGGCTACCCGACGCTAGAATTTGAATCTATTCTCGAGCGAGCCCTAAGACAGGCGTTGAGTCTTCACGATCCACATGCGGAGAAAAGTCCCTGAGAAAGCTGCCGACCGCCTTGGCGTACCGACGCGGATCATGGACGAGGAAATCTTCGTGGCCCGCTCCTGGGAAAAGCACGCACCGCTTGGGATTCGGAATACAACCGTAGAGATACTCGATCTCGACCGGCTTCAGTACCAGCTCCGAATCGCCGCTCAAGAGCAGGATCGGGCAGTGTGCTTTTTCCAGCGCCTTTGCAGGATCAAGGTCGTCTGCGCGCAGCCGCACCAGATACTCAACCACAACTTCGATTGGCCAGGCCAGAATCGGAGTCAGCGAACTGCCGACGCGCAGAGCCAGACGGTTCTTCAAGGCATTGCGTATATTGTCGTAGCAGGACTCCAGAATCATCCAATCCGGATCAATGTTTCCGTTTCCGACGGCATAGGCCGCGGCGGCCGCACCCATGGAAATTCCGTCGATCCCTATCCGAACGTTGCTGCCCGGACGCAGCGACCGGATGAAGTTGAAGGCCGCCTCGACATCTTTGGCTTCGTGATAGCCGTAAGAGATACGGGCGGAATCGCTGCTGCCATGTCCGCGAAAGTGCAGGAGCACGACGTTGTAGCCACGACGCGCAAAGAAGCGACGGCGGTAGTGCTGGATGGTCCGATCCGACCTATAGCCGTGCAGCACCAACACCCAGTCATTCGGGTCCGCAAATCGGGAGTATTGAACCCAGGCATGCAGTCTGACACCGTCGGCTGAAATCAAGGTTTGAGGCTCTATTCGTCCGTAGCGAATCCTCGGGATGCAGTCAGGAGTACGCTTGTTGGGACGAACGAGCAGCCATGCCGCGGCTATCGTGCCTCCCACAAAGGCCGCGGAGAGCGCTCCGGTCGTGATGAGGAATATCCTGGTTGCATTCTTCCCCGTCGATTTGAGCTTCATACACTTATTTTACAGCGCGGGAGTATGAATACTGGCATCGAGCTTCGAAAAATCGTAACGGTAACTCGAAGAGAAGATCGTCTTGTGGCACCTGTCATCATGCCGGCGCGTCGCGGCCGAAGGCTTGGACAGCCCGGATCGGTGCGTCCCGTTAGGGACGAGTTTCCCATCGCAAGCTGTTAACGTCAGTCGTCCCTACGGGCATGGGCGTAAAGCTAAGGGACCGCGCAAAAATAACTCCACGATTTGGCTAAAAGAAAAGTCCTGTGGCGCCGGTCATCAGACCGGCGCGCCTACGGGGTCTGATGCCCCCCTGCATGGAAATCCGTTGTT
>DASQID010000829.1:0-11155 GCA_035631775.1 Acidobacteriota bacterium | reverse complement strand
TAGAACGAATTTGGGAAGATAGGGGGAGCGGGATCGGTATATTATGCCACATTTAATTAGACTATCTCATGGCACACAAAGCAACGGACCGGCGGGCGACCGAGTAGCCGATCTAATCATCTGCCGCCCCGAAATCGCTGCTGGAAGGGCGACAGAAAGGGCGGTCGTGTTCAGGCGTTCTGACGCCCCTTCCGGGGCTTATGTCGAGACCCCGGGCTGCGCTTGCCCGGGGATACTGGCTTGCCCCCCTCTGGGCCCTCTAGGGGGCTTCGTCAAGCCACCGCTCTGCGGGTGGTAGCTGAGTCGTGAGATTAGTGGCAGATTTAGTTGATCGGCGGGTTTGTGGTGTGCTATTCGTTTAGCAAATGTTACTCGGGTTAAAGCATCTTTTCACTTGCTCCTCTCTAGCAGGCTTCAGTCGGGTTGCATGTAGCTAGCCGGCGGCGCGCAGAATGAACGGGTGTCCCTCCGACCCTTCCTTCGCGATGTCCCGGCGCTTCGGAGCAAATCACAATATCGACTGTAGCAAATCTTCCACAGAGAAGAGAGGGAGCTCATGCTATTGAGACCGGACCCGACCTTTTATCCTTCTGCCCGCCTGGCAATGCAGGCTCCGCCGGAACGGCTGGCCTATGTCACCACCTTCAACGCCAACGGCGACGGCCGACCTGACGCCTTGCTGGCAGTCGACGTAGAAGCAGGATCGCCGACCTATGGGAAGACTGTCGGCCGGGTGGATATGCCGGGCGCCGGAGACGAACTGCACCACTTTGGCTGGAATGCCTGCAGTTCGGCTCTCTGTCCGTATGCTCCTCATCCCCATGTTGAGCGCCGGTATTTGATCGTTCCCGGATTGCGGTCATCACGCATCCATGTGATTGATACCAAGCCTGACCCACGCCGGCCAAAGATCGTCAAGGTGATTGAGCCGGGGGAGGTAGCGTCGCGATCGGGCTATACGCGGCTGCACACCATTCATTGCGGTGCGGATGGCGTGTATATCAGCGGCCTGGGTTCGGTTTCGGGCGACGGACCCGGAGGCGTGCTCGTCCTCGACCACTATTCTTACGATGTCCTGGGACGCTGGGAGGTCGACCGGGGCCCTCAATTCCTGGCTTACGATTTCTGGTGGCATCTTGGCCACGATACGATGCTCACCAGCGAATGGGGTACGCCCAACATGATTGAAAGCGGCATCAATCCAGAACTGCTTCTCGGCGGCAAGTACGGTCGCAATCTCCATGTCTGGGATCTGCGCCGCCGCCGGCATCAGCAGGCGCTCGACCTGGGTCAGGAGCAGCAGCTCGTCCTTGAGCTCCGACCTTCTCATGATCCCACTCGTTCGTACGGTTTTGTCGGGGTGGTGATTTCATTGAAGGATCTGTCCTCTTCCATCTGGCTCTGGCACAGGCCAAACGGGAAGTGGGACATCAAAAAGGTCATTGAGATTCCCGCCGAACCGGCCAACCCGGAAAACCTTCCGCCGCTGCTGCAAGGTTTCAAGGCGGTTCCCCCGCTCGTTTCGGATATCAATCTCTCGCTCGACGATCGATTTCTTTATGTCTCCTGTTGGGGGACCGGCGAGCTGCAACAGTATGACGTATCCGACCCGTTCAATCCGAAGCTGACCGGCAAGGTGCGGATTGGGGGCATTGTGCGGCGTGCGGCGCACCCCTCTAATCCCGCCAGGCCGCTGAACGGTGGGCCGCAGATGGTAGAGGTGAGCCGTGACGGCCGCCGGGTGTACTTTACCAATTCGCTCTACCACACCTGGGATGACCAATTCTATCCCGATGGAATCAAGAGCTGGATGGTGAAAGCGAATGTCTCACCACAGGGGGACATGAGTCTGGACCAGAACTTTTTCCTCGAATTTGAGAAGGATTTCCGTGGCCACCAGATACGGTTGGAGGGAGGCGATTCGTCCTCGGATTCCTACTGCTATCCTTGAGCAATTTGCCCAATTTCCGCTGGCGCAGCGACGCGGAGATGCCGGTGACCTTTGACACCTATTGGCCTTGGATCGCTCTGTTCGCGCTTGGTGCATACCATGGCATCAATCCGGGCATGGGCTGGCTCTTTGCCGTGGCGCTCGGTCTTCAGGAGCGAAACAGTCGTGCCGTGCTTCGGGCCCTGCCGCCCATAGCGCTTGGACACCTGATCTCGATCGGCCTGGTCGTCGCCGTCGTGCAGGCGGCGCAAGGAAAGCTGCCCGGTTCATCGCTGCGCTATACGACCGCCCTGGTTCTCTGCGGTTTTGGATTATTCAAGTTGTTCCGTTCTCGCCATCCGCACTGGGCGCGGTGGTCGGGGATGTGCGTTGGCTTTCATGATCTCACGCTGTGGTCGTTTCTCATGGCGTCGGCCCACGGAGCAGGCCTTATGCTGGTTCCCATTATTCTGGCTCTTCCGGCCAACGCTCACTCGCATCACACTCACGACATGGCATCGCACATGGCCTCACTTCAAGCGCTAACCCTGTCGGGATCCAGTTCCTGGTGGATGCCGGTGGGGATTCACACCCTGGGCTACCTCTCGCTCACCGGTCTGGTTGCGCTCACTGTCTACTGGAAACTGGGCCTCACGATTCTCCGACAGGCCTGGTTCAATCTGGATTTCGTGTGGGCCCTGGCGCTTGTGGGCACAGGAATTCTCACTCTCCTTTTTTGAAGAGCGCGCGGGTCTGTAATCGAGATGTTATTATTAGAGTGTAGGTGCGTCGGCTCCGGTCAAGTAAACGAAATTCCTATTTTGAATGCCTGGAGAGAATCCCTTGAGAATCTTCAAGAATGTGACTGAGCTTGTAGGATACACGCCTCTCGTGAAGTTGAATCGCCTCGCTGAGGGAACTGTCGCCACCGTTGTTGCCAAGTTGGAATACTACAATCCTGCAAAAAGCGTGAAGGACCGCATCGGTCTGTCGATGATTGAAGCGGCCGAACGCGAGGGAAAGATCAAACCCGACACGATCCTGGTGGAGCCCACCAGCGGCAACACCGGTATTGCGCTGGCTTTTGTTGCGGCCTCCAGAGGTTACCGCCTGGTTCTGACCATGCCCGAAACCATGAGCAAAGAGCGGCGGATGCTGCTCCGCGCCTACGGAGCGGACTTGATTCTTACCCCCGGCAGCGAGGGAATGCGCGGAGCCATTCGCAAAGCCGAGGAACTTGTCGCGAGTGATACGCGGCACATCATCCTGAATCAGTTTGATAATCCAGCCAATCCGGAGGTCCACCGGCGCACCACGGCCGAGGAGATCTGGCGGGACACGGACGGACAGGCCGACATCCTGGTGTCCGGTGTCGGCACGGGTGGAACGATTACCGGAGTCGGAGAGGTGCTCAAAGCACGAAAGCCCTCCTTTAAATGTGTCGCGGTCGAGCCTACGGCCTCGGCTGTTTTGTCCGGCGGATCTCCCGGGCCTCACCCCATCCAGGGAATCGGCGCGGGTTTTGTGCCAAAAGTCCTGAACGTGTCCGTGATCGATGAGGTTGTCAAGGTGGAGGCCGACGATGCGTTTGCGGTGGCCAGGCGCATGGCTACCGAAGAGGGACTTCTTGTCGGGATCTCATCGGGGGCTGCGACGTGGGCTGCGCTGCAGGTCGCACGACGCCAGGAGAACAAGGGAAAGCTGATTGTTGTGATCATTCCTTCCTTCGGCGAACGGTATCTCAGTACGGCGCTGTTCCAGCATCTGGCGGGATAAAACTCAGCACCAAGCTATCGTTCGAGACGTGCAAGCCGTCGAGAACGCAGGGACCGGAAATGTTCAGGAGAATTCGTCGGGATATTGACGCGGTATTTGAGCGTGATCCCGCAGCGCGCACCCGGTGGGAAATCCTCACAGCGTATCCCGGGTTGCACGCTATGTGGTTTTATCGCATAGCCCACTGGTTCTGGGAGCACCATCTGTTTTGGCTGGGACGGCTGACCTCTCACCTCGGCAGAGCCCTCTCGGGAATCGAAATTCATCCCGGCGCACGGATCGGTCCGGGATTCTTCATCGATCATGGAATGGGAGTAGTGATCGGTGAGACCGCCGAGGTGGGGGCCAACGTTACCCTGTATCATGGCGTGACCCTGGGCGGAACAAGCTGGAAAAAAGGCAAACGACATCCCACCATCGAAGATGACGTGGTCATAGGCGCGGGCGCAAAGGTTCTGGGGCCGATCACGGTAGGGGCACGGACGCGTATCGGCGCCAATGCCGTGGTGGTGAAGGATGTCCCGCCTGACTCCGTAGTAGTGGGAGTTCCCGGGCGCATCACGCATCGACATGGAGAGCGCATAGTCTATATCGACCACGGCCAAACGCACGCGGTGGATCTGGAGCACGGTGCACTGCCGGATTTAACTGCGGGAGCTTTGCGCCATCTCGCAGATCGCATCGACAAGCTCGAAAAACAGATTGGTGTTCCGCCGGTCTATCCCGCGGGGCCGGAAGAGGAAACCTGGTTCTACCAAATCTGAACCGAGTCAGGTAGACGCCCGCACTGCACGCTGACTACATCTCCAATTTGCCACGGTAAGAGAGTCTCCGCACATTAAATCGCGCCTCGATCTTCTTCCCGCGAATCCGGCTTTCGAATCGAAGTTGCTTGTCCGCACTCGTTACGAGCGGACGACCATCTGGGAGCAATCTTGGGAAGTAGAATTTGGCGCCCAGAGCGTCCTTGCCCGGCTGCTCATAATGATCAAGATGGATGCACTTGCCGGATTGGACTGATATGCAAGTCGCCTGTAAGAAATCTGAAGACCCGACATCCGTGAAAATTTCCGGGCGAGTTATCTCTTTCCAGAAATGCATTGGAGCGCCGGCAGAATCCCGCAGAAGCCGCGCCAGGGTAATAGAGATGATTATGTAATTATCACTTCCTCTCACACGAATGTCGAGGCCACCGCCGAGACGCGAAGATACCAACGAAATGCACCGGCTTACTTCAGCCGATAGGAAATCTCGATTTTCGCACGGACATTGACGGGCATGTCGTTCCTCGTGCCGGGCTTGAAGCGCCATTGCGAGGTGACCGCATTCAGAGCCGCTTCGTCGAGTCCGTAGCCGAGACCTTTGATAATCTTTGCATCGGTAACGCTGCCATCCTTGCGGACGATGCATTCCAGGAGGACCACACCCTCCACCTTTGCATCTCGGGCCTCAGGTGTGTATCGCGGCAGGGGTTGGTATTCGGCAGCAGGAGCACGTACCGCTCCTCCGACGACGTAAACTTCGTTTCCACCCGGCGGTGGGGGCGGTGGGGGTACTGCCGGCACCGCAGGGGACGCCGGCGGAGCGGGCACGGACGGCACAGCTGGGGGTGCCGGCGGAACGGCATGGGATCGCTGAATTTCCTCCAACTTCTTCCACTGCTCCAGAGACAGGAGGCGACGAATATCCAGCATCATCGCGGTGTTCTCCTTTTCGAGCTGGTTGCGCGTGGTCAGGACGCGGTCAAGCTGCGCGTTAACCTTTGCCACATCCGGGCTGTGGGCTTCCATCAGCGGTTTCAGTTGCGTCTCCTCGCGTTCCAAGCCTGCCCGGAGATCGATCAGCTTCAGACGGTGGGAGAGGAAAGTCTGCTCGATCTGAGTTATCTGTGGGTCGCTCAGTTGAAGATCACGCACGACCGCTGAGTTCTTCCACCACTTTCCCAACTCCGGTCGCTGCGGCGGGCTCGGTGGCGCCGGAGGCGCCGGGGGAGTGGGGAGGGCTGGGGGAGCAGGAGTGCTTCCAGCTTGCTCATCGGATACGTGGCCGTCAAAAACGGCGTGACAATAGGACGGCACAAGGATCAGCAGTAGCATGGCTGTCAGCGCTCTCATGAATCACCTCATTTCTTCAATGATTTCGAAGCCGCGACGTCAAGTTCTTCTGTCAGGATTGAGGCCGGCTCCAGAGCCTTCGGCACTTCCCGGTTCAGCGAGCGTTCAATAGCGACCAGGAGCTCCTGGTCTTGACCCGCCGCGATGTCTGGAACTTCCGTCTCTCCGCGTGGAACAAGGAGCGTGAGCACGAGTATTACGAAGGCCGTAGCCGATGCCCAGATCCAGGTTGTCTCAAGATCCCGGCTTCGGCGCGTGGAATTCAGCCGGTCCCGAATCGAGAGCCGCTGCCGTTCCCAGAAGTGCTCCGGGCGGTCCGCGGCTGCACGTGCGGAATCCCGGAAGGCAGCCAGTGCACGCTCCAGTTCAACGCGCTCGCTGCCATGAGGAAAGGAGCCAGCGTCGTGCTCGGTCGGCTCCCCGCTCTGCCGGCGGGCATTCCCGGTAAATTTCATAATATTTCTCCCTGCAACCGTCGTCGCAGAGTTGCCAGCGCCCGCGACAAATGCGACTTCACCGATCCAAGTTTGAGGTCGAGTACCGCGGATATCTCCTCGAGAGCCATTTCCTCGGCATATCGCAGGACAAAGACACTCCTCTGCTGGTGGGACAGATCCTCCACCATCGACCAGATCGCGTTCACCGCCTCACTAACCAGCAGGGCCCCCTCCGGCGAGGGGTGAGGATCATGATGGCCGCGCGTGAGAATATTCTCGTCGCGCACAAGCCTGCTCCAGAACAACCGGCGCCGGCTCTTCGCATGATCCTGCGCCAGGTTCACGGCGATTCGAACCAGCCACGTTTGAAGAGAACACTCGCCCCGGAACCGTGCTCTGGTCTTGAAGGCACGCAGGAAGCACTCCTGCGTCAGAGTGTCGGCCGCATCCGCATCGCGCAGGCACAGCAGGAGGACCCTGAATATGCGCCGCTGATTTTGCCGGACAATTGCATCGAAATTGTCCGGATTCAAGCCTGCCGCTTCCTCACGACCGGCGAGCGCGGTTTGCGCGAGGCTGGTTTCCAGCATGGCACCTCTCGTCTCGACTCGTATAGACGAATTTCTCGAGCTTGAGATTACATCACCTCTCGGTCTCGATACGATCTATTCATTAGTGTCCCCACAACCCTCTAAATCTTTGCCACTTCGACGGTGAAACAACACCCGTCTTGGCGCCTTTGAGTCTTAGCGGTGGCTTTCAAAAAAGCCACTGCTAAGACGAGGGAAGGAACCCCAAACTTCCTTGGTTGCGGATATGCCGCTCCGCAAACAATCCGGATTATTGACCCACGATTTTCTCTCTCCATTGTGTCCGCTGACATCAAAATGAGACAATTGCTAGCCCGCCCGCGATGTTGGCGGGTCATCGGCAAAACGGTCTCCCGAGGAAAGGGTTATCCCTGATGTCGCCGGCCAAGTCCCTGCGGATATCGATTGAGTAGGATCTGATGTCGGCATTCATCACCCTACTGCGCGAAAACAAGAACTACCGTTACACCTGGATGGGCCAGGTGGTCAGCGAGATCGGCGACCACTTCAACAACGTCGCGGTGTTCAGCCTGGCGCTTGCGGTCACCCATTCCGGGCTCGTGGTGAGCGGAATCATGCTGGCGCGCGCGGTGCCGGCGATCATGGCCGGTCCGTTGGCCGGTGTGCTGCTCGACCGCATAGACCGCCGTCGCATCATGATCGCGAGTGATCTGGTCCGCGCCGTGCTTGCCGCGGGCTTCATGTTCACAACCTGGTATCCCGAGCCTTGGCTTCTCTACCTGTTCAGCGGGATGCTGATGTTTGCGTCGCCGTTCTTCACCAGCGGCAGGGCATCCATTCTCCCCACCATTGCTAACAAGCAAGAACTGCACACGGCGAATTCGCTGACGCAGACGACACAGTGGGCGACGCTGACGATTGGAACGCTGATGGCCGGCACCAGTGTCGCGCAGTTTGGCTATGAGTGGGCTTTCTTCCTCAATTCGCTCTCGTTTCTCTTCTCTGCCTGGTCGATTTCGCGGCTGCACGCTCCCAAGGGCTCCTTCCGCGCGACGCGGGAAGCGCTGACCGAGACCGAGGTCGTACGTCCGTGGCGTGATTACATCGAGGGGTTGCGATACATGCGTTCGACACCCTTGATCCTCGGCATCGCGGTGATCAATATCGGGTGGGCAACCGGGGGAGGCGCGGCCCAGATCCTTTTCAGCCTGTTCGGCGAGATTGTCTTCAATAGGGGTGCGGCGGGCATAGGCCAGGTTTGGGGATGCGCCGGAATCGGCCTGCTGATCGGGGGCGCATTTGGCCACTGGTTTGGCAAGCGGGCCGGCTTCAGGGCTTATAAGCGTTCCATCGTAATCTGCTACATCATTCACGGCGGCGCGTATGTGGTATTCAGCCAGATGCGGGAGTACTGGCTTGCGCTTGTGTTCATCGGGCTGTCGCGCTCGGCTGTCGCGGTCAGCTCGGTGCTGAACATGACGCAGCTGCTGCGCCACGTCCCTGACGCCTATCGCGGACGAGTGTTCTCGACCATCGAGTCGCTCACCTGGTGCGTGATGATGCTTTCGATGATGGCGGCGGGCGTGGCGTCGCAACACTACGACCTGCGGCTTATCGGGGCATGCTCCGGTGTGTTGAGCTCGACGACGGCCCTGGCCTGGGGTCTGCTAAACGTGACGGGACGGTTGCCGGAGCCGAAGCGTGAAGGAGTCGAACCGGAAGACGTCGAGGTGCACGGCGAGCCCACCGTTTAAGCGCGACATAGCCTCCACCAAAGTGAATCATGGAGATGTTGGAGGTGGCTCTTAAGAAACCACCGCCAGGGCGCTGAGGCGCCAAAGACGCGCACTCCGATGGGATTGAGGAGCGCAGGTCCGCTGTTCGTTGACACAAAATTGATGCCCGTGTTAGGTTGCCCCTGATGGTTCACGCTATCGGCAAGAGTATTCCCCGTAAAGAGGGGCTCCTGAAGGTCACCGGCAAGGCCGTTTTCGTGGACGATATAAAGGTCGAAAACAGCCTTTACGGCAAAACAGTGCGTTCGTCTGTTCCCCGCGGCATCATCAAGGAAATACTGTTCAAGGAGGGCGTGCCTTGGGATGAATTCGTCATCGTTCTTCCCCGGGACATACCAGGGATGAACAAGGTATCCCTCATCGACACCGAACAGCCCTTTCTCGCCGAGAACGAGATACGGCATGTCGCCGAACCCCTGGCATTGATAGCGCACGCCGACAAAGGCCTCGTGGAGAAAGCGCTGAATTATGTTGAGGTGAATGTCGACGAGCTTCCCGCTGTCCTGAGCATGGAAGAGGCTCTGAGGGGCGAAAATATTCAATACGGCCGGGACAACATATTCAAGGAGTATGCCATCGAGTGGGGCGGCGCATCCATTAAATGGCACGAAGCGGATCTGGTTCTGGAAGAGACCTACCGCACCGGTGCACAGGAGCATCTCTATCTCGAACCCAACGGGATGATCGCACGGGCCGAGCCCGGCAAGAGTGTGACGGTCTGGGGGTCCATGCAATGCCCCTTTTATGTCCGTAAAGCGCTGGCTCCCCTCTTTGCTCTGCCGCCGGATCAGGTTCGCGTGATCCAGACCGAAACAGGCGGCGGCTTCGGCGGAAAAGAGGAATATCCAAATCTGATCGCGGGCCATTCAGCTCTGCTTTCCTGGAAGGCGGGCGGCCGGCCGGTCAAGATGATCTACGATCGGCGTGAGGACCTGTGGGCGACTACGAAACGTCACCCTTGCCGGACCCGCATAAAAGCCGGCTTTAGTCGGGACGGGACACTCATCGCTCTCGACATCGATTTCCTGCTCGACGGAGGCGCCTATCCCACGCTCTCCTCCGTGGTGTTGTCCCGCGGCATCCTTCATTCGTGGGGACCATACAAATGCGACCACGTCAATCTGCGCGCTCGCTGTGTCATGACCAACTCAGTCCCCTATGGAGCGATGCGCGGCTTTGGTGCTCCGCAGTCCATTTTCGCCTTGGAGATGCACATGAATAAGGCAGCCCAGCTGCTTGGCATCGACCCAGCGGAACTGCGACGCCGGAACTTTCTGCGGAAGGGCGACCACATGCCGACCGGCCAGGTCATCAAGGAGGATATTGATCTCGGGGCGCTCATGGACAGGGCGCTGACCAGTGCGGACTATCACGAGAAACGGCAGGAGTTCGAACGGGCGAATCGCGAGAAGCGATCGACGCGACGGGGAATCGGCCTGTCCTGCTTTTTTCACGGATCCGGTTTCACCGGCGGCGGCGAGGTCTTTCTGGCGTCGGTACTGTCTGTTCGGCTGAGCCCAACGGGTGGCATCGAGGTGCTCGCGTCAAATGTCGAATTCGGCCAGGGGACCAATACCGTCTTTGCACAAATCGCCGCGGAGGCATGCGGAATACCCCCGGAGTGGGTGGACGTGCATCAGCCGGACACAGCGCTTGTGCCCAACAGCGGACCGACTGTCGCCTCCCGCACTACGATGATTGTGGGGAAGCTGCTAGAGCGGGCCGCGAAAGGGCTTTGCGACAGGTTGCGGAGCGAAGGGTATCTTCCATCGAGTCACAGCCCGGAGGAGTTCCAGGATGCGGCGCTGAGAAACCTGCGCGAGCGCGGTGGGCTCGAGGTAACGGAGAAATACGAGCCGCCGCCGGATATCCATTGGGACGAGAGCCGGTACTGCGGAGATGCCTATAGTGGCTATGCGTGGTCCTGCGATATCGCCGAGGTCGAGGTCGATATGGTGGAGTACTCCGCCCGTGTAACCGGCTTCGTTTCTGCAGTCGAGTGCGGCCGGGTCATCAATCCGATCCTGGCCGCGGGCCAGATTGAAGGTGGCATTGTCCAAGCCATCGGGTTTGCACTCTATGAAGACGTGGTAATGAAACAGGGTGCGATGGCCAACAACCAGTACACGAACTACATTATCCCCACGAGTGCCGACACCCCCGATATCAGGGTAGAGTTCGTGGAATTTCCCCACGACAACAACGGTCCCTATCAGGCAAAGGGTATCGGCGAACTGCCGATGGATGGTCCGGCGCCGGCGATTGCCTCAGCCGTAGCGCAGGCATTGGGAGGCCGATTTATCAACGAGCTTCCGATCTTACCGGAAAAGATCATGAAAGTCGCGGAAGCCGATATGGCTGGCGGACGGAGCCGGAAGCATCCCATGAGATCCTGTGATTCATTTGCATATTTGCAGCGGCATTCAGATGCCGCTGCCTACGGCGGGAGGAAATGATCCAGGCAGCAGGCAGACAGACAATCACACTTACCGTGAACGGAAACACGCATACGGTAACGACGCATCCCATGAAGCGGTTGCTTGATGTGCTC